>CAMLKQ010000036.1 GCA_946480585.1 uncultured Kangiella sp. | reverse complement strand
GCACACCGGCCATGCCTTTCGAGGTCAGCATCAGGATCAGCAGCATGGTGATCTGAGTGCCGATTGACAGCTCGATGCCATAAGCCTGCGCGATGAAGACGGTCGCGAAAGTGCAGTACATCATCGAACCGTCAAGGTTGAACGAGTAACCAACTGGCAGCACGAACGAGGCGATGCGATTGCTGCAACCGAATTTTTCCAGTTGTGCCAGCGTTTTCGGATAGGCGGCTTCGCTGGACGCGGTCGAGAACGACAGGATCAGCGGCTCGCGCACCGATTTGATCAAGTCGATAACCCGGCGACCGAGGAAAATGCTGCCAAGCGCCATCAACAACAACCACAGAATCAGGATGCTCAGGTAGAACTCGCCCATGAACCAGGCAAAGTCAGCGATGATGCCGAAACCACTTTTCGCGATCACCCCGGCAACGGCAGCGAACACGGCCAGCGGTGCCAGCCACATGACATAGCCGGTCACTTTCAGCATGACGTGAGCGGCGATATCGATCACTTCGATCAGCGCCTTGCCACGCTCACCCATCGCGGCAAGGCCGGTACCGAAGAACAGCGAGAACACGACAATCTGCAGGATCTCGTTCTTCGCCATGCCGTCGATCACCGAGGCCGGCACCAAGTGGGTAATGAACTCTTTCAGCGTCAGTGAGGCGCCGCTGATGCCGCTGCTCGCGCTGGCATCCAGCACGACCTTGCCGACCAGCGCATCGCCCGGCCGGAACAAGTTGACCATGATGAGGCCGAGCGTCAGCGAAATGACCGAGGCGAAAATGAACCACAGCAATGCTTTGCCGCCAACCCGGCCGACCGCAGCCAGATCGCCCATCTTGGCAACACCAACGACCAGCGTGGTGAACACCAGCGGCGCGATGATCATTTTGATCAAACGCAGGAAGATGGTCGTGATCAGGCTCATGCCATCGGCAAAGCCGGCAACGCTGGCGTTGTATTGACTATTGACCACGTAGCCGATCAGCAAACCGAGCAACAGGCCGATGATGATATAGAGCGTCAGGCGACTGGCTTTCATGCGTGGAAAATCCCTGTCGTGATTGGCGCAACCCGAAACGGAGTGCGATTGTTAGCTGAAAAAAGAGCGGCAACGCCGCTCTGTTCTGTCGAAACTCAGTCTTCACCGGCGATGCCGAGTTTGGCCAGCACGCCATCGAGTTGTTCGAGCGAGCTGTAGGCGATAACGAGTTTGCCGGCGTGCTTGCTCGATTGCTCGAACCGCACCGGCGTTCCGAGCAACTCGGCGAGTTGCCGTTCCAGGCGGGCGACATCGCTGGCACCCTGTTCCGGCTTGGCGGATTTCTCTGCGGCCGGTTGCAGCAAACGGCGCACCAGTTTTTCGGTGTCGCGCACGGTGAGCTGCTTGGCGGCGACTTCGCGCGCGGCCTCCACTTGCTGTTTGGGTTCCAGCGACAGCAGCGCCCGGGCGTGGCCCATTTCGATATCGCCGCGCTCGAGCAGGGTTTTGACATCGGCATGCAGGTGCAACAGCCGCAGCAGGTTGGTGACGGAAACGCGCGACTTGCCTACCGCAGTCGCGACTTGCTCCTGGGTCAATTGAAAGTCGTGAATCAAGCGCTGCAGACCCATCGCTTCTTCGATGCAGTTCAGATCTTCGCGTTGGATGTTTTCGATCAGCGCCATCGCGGCGGCGCCGTGCTCGGACACTTCCTTGACCAGACACGGCACCTGCATCATGCCGGCCTTCTGGGACGCGCGCCAACGGCGCTCACCGGCGATGATTTCGTATTTGTTGTCGCCGATACGGCGGACCACGATCGGCTGGATCAGGCCTTGTGCCTTGATCGACTCGGCCAGCTCGTTGAGCGCGTCTTCGGTCATGATCCGGCGCGGCTGATAGCGGCCGGGTTGCAGGAACTCGACTGGCAACTGTTTCAGTTCGCCATCGGTTTCCGCCAGCGTTTTGCCGGTGCTGAGCGCTTGCGCGGTGTTGGCGCCAATCAGCGCCGACAGGCCGGTGCCGAGGCCGCGTTTTTTCACTGCCATTGTTGTCGTCCCCAAATCAATACGGATGTTCGCTGTGAAGACAGCGAAACCGGGTTTCGCGCCAACGTTATTTCGCGGCGACAAAAACACCGAAGTGCACGACCCGCTTGTTGTACACAACCAGCGATCGCGCGAAATAAACGGAATTACTGCACGGACATTTCCGAGAACGGCACGTTGTCGCGCCGCAGGACTTCGCCGGCAAGGGTCAGGTAGGCTTTCGCCCCCGCCGACAGTTTGTCGTACACCAGCGCCGGCACGCCGTGCGACGGCGCTTCCGCCAAACGGACGTTGCGCGGGATCACGGTGTTGTACAGCCGCTCACCGAAATGCTCCTGCAATTGCAGCGCGACATCGGTGGACAGATTGCTGCGCGGATCGAACATCGTGCGCAGCACGCCTTCGATATGCAGCTCCGGATTCAGCGCCGACTTGATTTGTTCGACCGTGTTCATCAGCGCCGAAATGCCTTCCAGCGCGTAGTACTCGCACTGCATCGGGATCAGCACCGAATCGGCCGCTACCAGCGCGTTGACGGTCAGCATGTTCAGGCTGGGCGGGCAGTCGATGTAGATGTAATCGTACTGGCCGAGGATCGGCGCCAGCGCCAGTTCGAGCCGGTGTTCGCGCTGCTCGATTTCGAGCAGATGCACTTCGGCGGCGGTCAGTTCCTGGTTGGCCGGGATCAGGTCGTAGCCCGCGTTGGCGGCTTTGATGATGGCGCCGCGGGCGTCGATATCGCCCATCAGCACGTCGTAAATGGTGGCTTCGAGGCCATGCTTGTTGATGCCGCTACCCATCGTGGCATTGCCCTGCGGATCCAGATCGATCAACAGCACCCGGCGATGGGTGGCCGCGAGGCTGGCAGCGAGGTTGATGCTGGTGGTGGTTTTGCCGACGCCACCTTTCTGATTGGCAACTGCGATGATGCGACCCACGGAAGGCTCCCGAGCAAAAAACCGGCATTCAAAACCGGGGCGTTAGGGTAACGGATCTGTGGAACGCTGTTCCACGGCACAGATCGGTGCAAGGGCTGTGGATAACTCGGAATAATCCATCTTTTGGTCACAAAATCAGCGACTCGCCGAATTTTCCGCCGCGCTCAGAAAATATTCGAACAATCCGGACGGCTCGGTCCGGCTGTCCGGGTCGTTGACCAGCCAGAGCTGCCAGCCATTCGCCTCAGCGGTTGCAGCCAGACCTTCGTACTTCACCGGTGCCGGCATGGGCCACCAGCCCTGCAGCCGATGTTCCACATCAAGGAGCGCAATCGCTGCGCCCACACAGGCGCCGTCGTGGTAGGCATCATTGCTTGCCTCGGCGACCACCGTCGCCAGCCAGCGGCCATCGGCGAGTGCTGTTGCATCCGTGATGCTGGCAACGGCGCCGGCGAGCCTTGGCAAGCGCAATGTCGTTGAACCGAGCAATGGCACGGGCGCTTGTGCAGCTGGCGATGGGCTGCGCAGGAGTCGCAGGCAGTCGCTCAGCCGGAACCGGAACAGCCAGGTTTCCGGTTGCCGCTGGTTGCCGCGGCTGAGCAAGAGCAGTTCATCCTGTTGAATCAGCGCGGCTTCGATGTTCAGTTCGTGCAAGTGACCGTGCAGGGTCTGGTACAGAGCGTCCAGCGGATAGCGCCGTACCGTTCCGATCCAATTGCCCGTTTCATCGAGCGGCACAATGACCGCTTGCTGCCGGTTCGGCCGCGAACCGGAAGCCAATACCAGCAATGCGCCGGCCGGCCAGTCTGGGTCGGGTGGCAAATGCAGCAGCGCTTCCCAGTCCGGTTTTTGCTGTTTCCGTGCTGCGGGCGCCACCGGCAACTCACCGGCCAGCAGCGGCAGGAGTTCGCCCGGCAAGTCATCATCAACCCGAAAACGCGCCAAATACAGCTCATCGTCGGCGATTACGTAGAGAAATTCACCGATATGGACCAAACCGCTGGCGGCGTGCAGCGGCCGCAAACCGTCCGCTGTCCGCACTTGCAAGGTGCGCCCGCCGGTTCGAGCCACGCCGCATCACGCTGGCCGGGTCCGGACCAGGCAACGATCGGCGCTCAGGCCCGGGACGCTCAGCGGCAACACCTCGGCCTGCAGTCCAGCTGGCAGCGCCGCCAGTTCGGCAGCCGCGCTCTGGCTCTTCATCGCCAGCCACTCACCGCCTGGCGCCAGCAGGTGGGTGGTCAGGTCATGGAACAGCTTCAGTTCGGCAAAGGCGCGGCTGGTGATTTGCTGGTACTGGCCATGATGCGCTTCGACCCGGGCTTGAACCGGCGTGACGTTGGCGAGGCCGAGCTCGTGCACCATCTGGCGAATGAAGCGGATTTTCTTGCCGTTCGAATCGAGCGCGGTGATGGCAATATCGGGTCGCACGATGGCAAGCGGCAGCGCCGGAAAGCCCGGACCGGTGCCGACATCGAGCAGAGTGGGGCCGGTCAGATAGGGCAGCAGCGACAAGGAATCGAGAATGTGCAGGGTAAAGGCTTCTTCCCGATCGCGGATGGCGGTCAGGTTGTAGGCCTGGTTCCAGCGCAACAGATTGTCGAGCAGGCTGAGCAACTTGCCAGCCTGGCTGTCGTCGATGGGCTGAGCCCAGCTCCGGCAAGCGGCATGCAAACGGGCAAGCAGGGGCTCGGACATCATGGTCTCGGGGGCAGTGACGGGCTTGCCATTGTAGCGATGGCAGCGGAACCCTCGCCACGCCGACACAGACTAAACAAGCACGAACAACCAGGGAGAATCACGATGAAATCGCGTTTGTTTGCAGCGGCATTGCTGGCATTGGCCGCTGGGCCGCTGTTTGCCGCCGGCACCATCACGGTCGACTATGTCCAGCCGGAGAAATTCACTGACGTGAAGGAACGCCAGTTCAAAACCTCGCCGGACAAAAATGCCCACCTGAAGAACCTGAAAAGCTGGCTGGAGAAAGAAGGCGCCAAACACCTCGCTGATGGCCAGACGCTACGCCTGAAGATTCTCGACATCGATCTGGCCGGTGATTTTGAACCGTGGAACGGGCCGGAATTTCAGGATGTCCGGGTACTGAAAGACATTTATCCGCCGCGCATCAAACTGCAGTTCACGCTGCAGGATCGCGACGGCAAGGTGCTTGGCGAGGGCGAGCGTGAACTGCGCAACCTGGCGTATCTGATGGAAAGCAGTTTCGCCAGCCGCAATGCGCTGGAGCACGACGAACGCTTGTTGAAAGACTGGCTGCGCAAGGAGTTTCCGAAACCGGAATAAGCGGTATTAGCAACTGTTCATAGGAAGAAAAAGGGCCGCGATGCGGCCCTTTTTGGTCTCAGCGCAAAGTTCAGGCCGAGGCTTTCAGCAAATTGCCTTTTTTCAGGTGCACCAGCAGCAAGGAAATCGCCGCCGGTGTAACGCCAGAAATGCGCGCCGCCTGACCGACCGTCTCCGGTTTGACCCGGTTCAGTTTCTGCATCACTTCCGCCGACAAACCGGTGACGGTGGTGTAATCGAGCGAGAGCGGCAGTTTGGTGTTTTCGTAGCGCTGCGTGCTTTCGATTTCTTCCGATTGCCGCTCGATATAACCGGCATATTTGACCTGGATCTCGACTTGCTCGGCGACCTGCGGGTCGATGCCTTCTGCGGCCAGATCCGGCGCGGCGGTGAGCTTGACGTAATCGAGTTCCGGCCGGCGCAGCAGTTCCAGCATGCGGTATTCGCGTGTCAGCGGCTTTTCGAAATGCGCGTTCAAATGCGTAGCGGCGGCGCTGTTCGGCTGGACAAAGGTACGGTGCAGCCGCTCGTGTTCAGCGGCGATTGCATCGCGCTTACGGCAATACGCATCCCAATGGCTGTCGGTGATAAGGCCGAGTTCACGGCCTTTTTCAGTCAAGCGCAGATCGGCATTGTCTTCGCGCAGCAACAAGCGGTACTCGGCGCGCGAGGTGAACATGCGATACGGCTCCTGCGTGCCATTGGTGGTCAGATCGTCGACCAGCACACCGAGATAGGCTTCGTCACGGCGCGGCGCCCAGGCGTCTTTTTCCTGCGCCCGGCGCGCCGCATTGAGACCGGCAAGCAGGCCTTGTGCGGCCGCTTCTTCATAACCGGTGGTGCCGTTGATCTGGCCAGCGAAGAACAGGCCGTTGACGTGTTTGCTTTCCAGCGTCGTTTTCAGTTCCCGCGGGTCGAAGTAATCGTATTCGATGGCGTAACCCGGCCGCAGGATGTAGGCGTTCTCGAAACCGGTGATCGATTGCACGATCTGCATTTGCACATCAAACGGCAACGAGGTCGAGATGCCGTTCGGGTAGACCTCGTTGGTGGTCAGGCCTTCCGGCTCGATAAAGATCTGGTGGGTTTCCTTGTCAGCAAACCGGACAATCTTGTCTTCGATGCTCGGACAATAGCGCGGACCGATACCTTCGATCTTGCCGCTGTACATCGGAGAGCGATGCAGGTTGCTGCGGATCACCTCGGCGGTTTTGGCGGTGGTGTGAGTGATCCAGCAGGAAATCTGTTTCGGATGATCAGCACGCGAGCCGAGGAAGGAAAATACCGGCGTCGGGTTGTCGCCCGGTTGCTCCTGCAGGCCGGCGTAGTTGATCGAGCGGCCGTCGATGCGCGGCGGTGTGCCGGTTTTCAGCCGACCGAACTTGAACGGCAATTCGCGCAGGCGATCAGCAAGGCCGATCGACGGCGCATCGCCGGCGCGGCCACCGGAATAGTGCTGCTCGCCGATATGGATCAGGCCCTGCAGAAAAGTCCCAACGGTCAGCACGATCTGGCGTGCCCGGAAAGTCAGTTGCATCTTGGTGACGACGCCGGTGACCTGGTCGCCGTCCATCAACAGGTCTTCGACCGGCTGCTGGAACAGCCACAGGTTCGGCTGGTTCTCCAGCGTCTCGCGGATGTAGGCCTTATAGAGCAGACGGTCGGCCTGGGCGCGGGTTGCCCGCACTGCCGGCCCTTTCGAAGCATTCAGGGTGCGGAACTGGATGCCGGCGCGATCGGCGCCACGCGCCATGATGCCGCCGAGCGCATCGATTTCCTTGACCAAATGGCCCTTGCCGATGCCGCCAATGGCCGGGTTGCAGCTCATCGCGCCCAGCGTTTCGATGTTGTGACTTATTAACAATG
Source organism: uncultured Kangiella sp. (assembly GCA_946480585.1). Next base: position 5,091 of record CAMLKQ010000036.1, on the reverse strand, counting down.
TCCGCACGCCCATCCGGGCAGCCGCCAGCGCGGCCTCGGTGCCGGCATGGCCGCCGCCGACAACGATGACATCGAATTCTTGCGGGAAAATCATGGCTTTAGCGACACGGACAGAACGGGGCGCGCATTGTAGCGGCACGCTGGGGAATGGTCAAAATTTGCTCAGGCCATCACTTTGTAACGGTTTGCAGCCAGCAATACTACAAAACGAAACGGAAGCCAGCGCGGTCGGCTGCTAGCGTCGCGCTCCACATCTGCAAACCACACCCGAGGAGGCCTGATGAGCCCGATGTCCGACGTGTGTACCACTCCGTCAATGCGCCTGCTGGCTTTTGTCGCCGGGCTGATCGCGTTGAGCGCCTGCGCCAGCGAAACGGTCAGCTCCGCCCCCGCAAAACCGATGGTCCAACCCAAGCCTGTTTGCAGCGCACCGCCGCCGATTCCCGATATCTGGAAGCTTGAGCCGATGCTGATCGAGCAGGGCACGATCACGGCCGAGATGCCACGCGAAGCGCGTGAACAAGCCATCCGTGACTATATCCGGAAGAAAAACGAACGTTTCCTGAAAGATTGCCAAGAGAAGAAGTGAAGCCCATGAACCTGAACAAACTGTCGCTGTTGGCACTGGCTATTGCCGGTAGCCTGACGCTGAACTCTGTCACCGCACTCGCCGCACCGACGGCGCAACAAGGCACCCCGAAAGACCCGGGCGTGATCAACAAGGAACGCATTCTGTACTGGGCGCAGAAGCGCGGCGAACTGGCTGCCAATGCGTCGGAAGAAACCAAGAACGCTTATCTGCAGAAGTATCTGAAACACGCCAAAGCGGTAAATCATTTGTCGGCGCCGATGGCGAAGGCACTGCAGAAGGCCCGCAGCAGCAAGCAAGCCAAAGCGCAACGAAGCAAAGCGTTCGACGAGAAAACGGTCAAGGTGATGACCGTGTTGATCGACTTCCCGGATCTGCCGCATGACGATAACCGACTGACCAATCGTGACACCGGCATGTATTACAGCGATTACAACGTCGCTCACTATCGCGATCTGATGTTCTCGACCACCGGCTACACCGGTCCCAGCGGCCAGAACCTGATTTCCGGCTATCAGTATTACCAGGCCGAGTCGGGCGGCAGTCTGCATTTCACCGGTGATGTCTATGACTGGGTACGCGCCGAGAACAATGCTTCGTTTTACGGCGGAAACGTTGGTGAGGACGAAAGTGACAAAGCTGCTCGCGACCTGATCAAGGAAGCGGTGGCCAAGACCGTTGCCGCCAATGCCAGCAATCCGGATTTCAATCTGGCTGATTACGACGTCGAAGATCAGTACGACGTTGACGGCGATGGCAACCTGAACGAACCGGACGGCATGATCGACCACGTCATGGTGTTCCATTCCAGTGTTGGCGAAGAAGCCGGTGGCGGCGTGCTCGGTGACGATGCGATCTGGTCACACCGTTGGACAGTTGGCCAGCCCTATACCATTCCGGGCACCAGCTACAAACTCCTCGGCTACACCATTCAGCCGATTGATGCTGCAGCGGGTGTGGTGGTGCACGAGTTCGGCCATGATCTGGGATTGCCGGATGAGTACGACACCGACAACTCGGCGATGGGCGAACCGATCGGGATGTGGTCGGTGATGTCCGGCGGTAGCTGGGCTGGCGCTGTTGCCGGCACCGAGCCGGTCGGTTTCAGCCCTTATGCACGTGATCTGTTCCAGCAATGGTATGGCGGCAACTGGGTCAGCCAGACCGTGCTGGACTTGACGACATTGCAAGCCGAATCGCGTGAAATTGATCTGGTTAGCGCAGTAAACCACGAGGCGGACACCGTCAATCAGGTCCGTATTGATCTGCCGGGCCCGGTGGTATCGTTCCAGCAGCCGTTTGCCGGCAGCTACCAGTTCTGGTCTGGCCAAGGTGACATGCTGGATAACCGGATGTCATTCCAGGTCACCGTGCCAAATGCTGACAATGCCCAGCTGCAATTCCAGGCGAAATGGAACATCGAAGACGATTACGACTACGTTCGCGTGTTGGTCAACGGCACCGCTATCGCCGGCAACAACACCATTGCCAGCGTCAATCCGCAACATGATGGCGTAACCCATTATTTGACCGGCAATGTCAGCAACGCCTGGTCGCTGCAGACGTTTTCGCTGGCGGCCTACAAAGGCCAAGCTGTCACGATCGAGTTCGAATACATCACGGATCAGGCTGTGGGCGACTTCGGCATGGTCATCGATGCACTGGCTGTTACCGGTGGCGGCAGCACCGCTTTCAGTGCCGACGCAGAAAGCGATGGTCAGCTGACACTGAACGGCTTCAGCCGGGTCGGTGCCCAGCGTGAAGGACTGCCGCAGCAATACTACGTGCAGCTACGCAACCACAGCAGCGTGGATGCCAGCCTCGTCCGCGAATCCTACGATGACGGTGTCGTGCTTTGGTTCGCCGACCCAAACTACAACGACAACAATGTTGAGACCCATCCGGGTCATGGCTTCCTCGGCGTGGTCGATGCCGATCAGGTGTTGATGCGTTCGGGTACGCGTGCCTTGGATTCCAGCATGCAGGTGCGCGATGCGGCATTCGGGCGCATGGCGCAAACGGCCAAATCGAGCGACACCCACCTTGCCGCCATTTCGTCGTTCGATGATCGCTACGACTACAGCAGCCCGGATTCGCCACAATCGGGTCTGGTGTTGCCAGAACACAAGCTGGTCATGTCCGTGCTGGAGCAAGCCAACGACAGCGGTACGGCGACGATATTCCTCAGTGCCAATCCGGCGACCGAAGCACTCGCAGCCAGCATCAGCAAGTCGGCGCAGAATCTGGTGGTGAACTTCAGCAGCAGTGCCAGTGGCGGCAGCGGCGGCTTGAGCTACCAGTGGAGTTTCGGTGACAACAACACCAGCACCGAAGCCAGTCCGTCGCACACCTACAGCGCGGCCGGCACTTATAACGTGGCGCTCACCGTCACCGACAGCAATGGTGTGGCGAAGACGGTCACTGACTCGGTGACGGTTACCGCCTCATCAAGCGGCGGCGGCAGTGGTGGTTCAGGTGGCGGCTCGGGCGGTGGCGGTGGCAGCCTTGCCTGGTCTGTCATGCTGTTGCTCGGCGTCAGTCGAGTACTGCGACGTCGCTGATTGGTCAATTGCTAATGCAAAGAAAAACCCGCCTGATGGCGGGTTTTTCTTTGGTCGGTTGTCATCGATTTGCCACTGAGGTGCCACACAACGTGGTCAGCATGGCCGCGACCGCCGCGGCATCCGTTCGCGGTAGGCGTTGCTTCCCACTGATCGCCCCTCGAACAAAGGAATTCCGATGCGCTTACGCAAGGCTGCTGTCGCACTGATCGCCGTTTCTCTCGCCGGTGTCGTGCAGGCCAACTCCAGCGAGAAACATTTTGCTAACCAAGATGCCGAAACAAACCCTGTGGCCCGTCAGGCCGCGGCCAAGTCGGTGAGCTGGCGCACTGCCGCGGCACCGAACCCGGTATCGGTGCAGCTGCTGACCTTGAACGACTTCCACGGCCAGCTGGGCCCGGGCAAGAAAGTCGCCAACCGGCCAGTCGGCAGTATTCCGGTGCTGACCTCGTACTTGAAACAAGCCATGCAGGAACAGCCGAACAGCCTGATCATCCATGCCGGTGATCATGTCGGCGCAACGCCGCCGAATTCGGCGCTGTTGCAAGACGAGCCCAGCATCAGTTTCCTGAACCTGCTGGCGAACAGCCACTGCCGTTATGAGTTCAAGTTCAGCACCGCCTGCAACATGGTCGGCACCCCCGGCAACCACGAGTTTGATGAAGGCCGCGCCGAATTGCTGCGCTTGATCAATGGTGGCAATCACGCCAACGGCCCGTTCCTCGAGTCGCCGTGGCGCGGTGCCCGTTTGCCGTACATTTCCGCCAACGTGGTCGACACGGCCAGCAATCGCACGCTGCTGCCGGCGCATCTGGTCAAGCGCATCAATGGCGTTCGTATCGGTGTCATTGGTGCGGTGCTGGAAGGCACACCGACCATCGTAACGCCGTCCGGCGTGGCCGGTTTGCGTTTCACCAATGAAGCTACAGCCATCAACAGGCAAGTTGAATTTTTGCGCAAGCAAGGCATCCGCAGTTTTGTCGTGACCATACATCAGGGTGGCACGCAAGCGGCGTACGAAGGTGCAACGGACCCGGCCGCCGGCCCGGTCAGCGGTGTCATTGTCGACATCGTCCGTCAGCTGCATGATGACGTCGATGTTGTCGTCAGTGGTCACGCTCACGGCTTTACCAATGCGCTGTTGCCGAACCGTAACGGCAAACCGATTCTGGTCACGCAGTCGTTCTCGTCCGGCACCGCCTATGGTGATATCGATCTGGAAATTGATCGGGTCAGTGGCGATGTCATCAGCAAGAGCGCGCGCATTGTCACCACCTGGGCCGACAGCGGTCCCGGCCTGATCCCAGACGCCGACGCTGCCGCCTTGCTTGCCGCGGCCGACGACAAAGTGGCGCCGATCGTCAATGAAATGGTGGCTGTCGCCGCCGCTGATATCACCCGCAGCACCAATAGCGCTGGCGAATCAGCGCTCGGCAACCTGATCGCCGATGCCCAGCGCGCCAGCATGCAGGCCGATTTTGCGTTCATGAATCCGGGCGGCATTCGCGCCGATCTGGCCATGGGTGAAATCAGCTGGGGGGAATTGTTCTCGGTGCAACCGTTCGGCAACGACGTGGTCAAGCTGGAGCTGACCGGCGCGCAGATAAAAACGCTGCTGCAACAGCAGTGGAGCGATCCGAACCGCACCCGGATTCTGCAAATCAGTGGCTTGCGCTGCCGTTACGATCTCAGCCAGCCGATCAGCCAGCGCATTGTTGCGATCGAAACCGCCAACGGCACGCCGCTCGATCCGAACGCCAATTATGTGGTCGCGGTCAACAGCTTCCTGGCTGATGGCGGCGACGGTTTTGTCGTGCTGCGCGAAGGCCGCAACAAGCTTGTTGGCCCGGTCGATTTGCAGGCATTGATCGATCACGTCAAATCATTGCCGCAGCCGTTCAACGCGGCAATTGAAGCGCGCATCAGCACGCTCTGATCTGC
>CAMLKQ010000035.1 GCA_946480585.1 uncultured Kangiella sp. | reverse complement strand
CTGTGATCGCAACCATTTTCCGCGCACCGATCCCGCCATCATTGTGGCGATACGGCATGGCGACAAGTTGCTGTTTGGTCGGCAGGCGAGCTGGCCAGCCGGCCGCTACGGCATGATCGCCGGCTTTGTCGAACCGGGCGAAAGCCTGGAACAAGCGGTGGCGCGTGAAGTGATGGAAGAAACCGGCCTGCGCATCAAAGACGTGCCACAGTATGCGTTTTCGCAGCCGTGGCCCTACCCCGCTTCGCTCATGGTCGCTTACTTTGCCGACAGCGAAGCCGATGTGCTGGAGCTGAAAGACCGCGAGCTGGAACACGCGCAATGGCTGAGCCGCGACGAATTGATTGCGGCGATCAAACAGGGCGAAATGAAATTGCCAACCCGCGCCTCGGTGGCCTATGCGCTGGTGAAGGTCTGGTTTGAGCAGGATGGTCGCTCGCTGACGAGCGAGCTGGGGTACTGAGTCGCTTCTCAATCAACAAGCCCCCTCGGCTAGGCGTTGGCACCACCGCCTAGCGGCATCATTGTGAGGTTTTTGCCATGAACTCGTATCAAGTCAAGGTCGAAAGAGACAGCGTTTGTATGGGGGATGACGCTGATGCTCCTCACTCCTACCAATTCAACCTTCCCCGGGACGCAACGCTGAATGACGTGTTTACTCATTTGGCAAGCCGTCGATACCTCGCTTCAGTAGCGGGCAAGAATCATAGCTGGGAAGCAATTGTTGGCGAGAAACCCTTGGCAATGATCATGGCAAACAACCACGTCCCCGAAGCGTCTGCTGTGTTGTCAAACAGAATTTCCGCGTATGTAACCGATGAGGTTTTGCGGCTTTACTTCAAGTACAACAGCGCAGCGACATAACAAGCGGCTGTAAGCGATCGAGTATCAACGATACCGGCGTAGTATCGCATCAAGGCTGTCGTCGGCACGCATGCTGTCGATGGCAAGGTTCACCGCCTGCAGTGATTGAGCGGGGCTCACCGCACACCGCACCTCGACCGGATCGAACACCAGCGGCGTGCTGACTGGCATGGGAGCGCCCGGTGTGCGCTGCGCCCAGTCGCGCAGATGCCAATCCAGACTGAGTGAATTCATGACCAGGTAGTTGAGCCGGCCGGCCATGAATTTGCGAAAGCCCTGCCGCTCGCTGCCGGCATCGTCACGGCGCACGCGGCCATCGCGAAAATACGGTTCCAGCGCCGGGTAGAAATAACCGAGGGTGGTGCCGAGCGCTTGCCCACGCAGCTCATCAAAGGTGTTGATGGCCGGCGCACTCGCCTGCCGAATGATGCGGTTGTGGATGGTGAACAGCGGCGCCGACCACTGCACTTTGCCGGCCAGCGGCCCGAACCATTCCGGCGTTTGATAGCAGTGCAGATCGGTCTCGCCTTCGAGCATGGCGAGCGCAATGCGCTTGCGCGCCAGCAACACGGTTTGCAGTGGCCGTTGCAGTCGCTTGGCGAGTTCTTGGTGCAGTTCCGGCAGCAGCCCGCCCTGCACCTGCTTGCCGATCTGGCCGGGCTGCCATTCGATCAGCGGGTTGTCGAGCGCCTCGCTGAGGCCGGCGCGCAGCGGCGCTGCCGCGGCGGCTGGCACCTCGGCTGCGGTCGTACCCCATATGAAGCTCGAAAGGCCACATAGCGCGAGCCACCGCATCCGTCTGCGCATCGGTCTGTCCTTGAATGAGCGCGTGCCGGGAAAAGCATAGCCGGAAAAGCCAAACGCCGTGCAAGCACGGCGTTTGGTCAGGCAGGGAAATGTATTGCGAATCCGTCTGCAACGGGAGCGGTTATTTCTCGCAGGCCTGGTCTGACACCTGCCAGACCACCGGCTCCCAAAACTCGTTGCGATCAAACGGCTTCAGGTGATTGAACCGGGCGCCGATGCGGTAAACCTTGTTGGCTTCCACCTCCAGCGTGAGGATCTTGCCGTACCCGCGGTGCCGTGCCGGCACCTTCAGCTCCGGTGCGTCGATGAATTCGTAAATGCGCAGCTCGTGCTTGCCGGGGCTCAGGCGGTGTTCCGGCGTTTCGAGCAGCACGTTGTTGCTGTCGATGACACCGATCCGCGCCTCATAAACATGCTTGGTCACAGGCCCGTCAAAGAACGTGGACACCCGGCCACAGCTATCGGCAAATGCCACACCCGGCAGCACCAGCGCTGCCATCACCACCGCTTTCAACACCGTACACCTCGACACTGTTTCGGACTGCTTGGTAGCCACTCTGACCACGGCCCGGCCAAAACAGTTCCGGCGCCTCGCGGCGCCGGAACGGTCAAAACTTACTCTTCTTCGCTGTCGTCGAACTCGTAGTCGTCGTATTCCGACAAGGCCCGCGACAGTTCACGCTTCTCGCGCAACATCTCAATCTGGCGCCAGCGCGGCGGATGCTTGGCCGCATCGGCACTGTTGTTGACGTTGACGTGAATGGTCTCGTTCGACTCCACTTCAACAAAGTCTTCGTCCAGACCTTCAATACCCGCCATACTGCCCACCTCAACCAAATTGGTGAAAAATTCGGCCGAGCTATATACGGACTGCTCACCGCTTTGTCAACTGAACTGTTTATGACCCTGCCTTCGGACCTGAACCAGCGTCTTATCGCCGTCATCGCCGCCATCCCGGCCGGAGACTGGTGCAGCTACGGCGAAGTCGCGCGGCGCGCGGGTTTGCCGGGTTATCACCGGCAAGTGGCACAGCTGTTGGCGAGCCAAGCGGCAGGTGGAAAATTACCGTGGCACCGGGTACTGCGGGCCGACGGCCGACCGGGCCTGCCGGAAGGCTCCAACGGCTACCGGGAGCAGCTGCAGCGGCTGCGGGCGGAAGGCGTCCGCATTGAAAACGGCCGCGCAAGGCGGCCGTTGTCGGAACCGGGTTGAGGGCAGCGAACCCTGCGTGGGTTCAGTGCCGGGTCGGCGCCACCAGTAACGCATCCATCGCCCGCAGCAGGGTGATCAGCTCCCGCCGGGTCGCCAGGTTGTCGCGGAAGCAGACCTCGGCGTAGTTGGCGAGGCCGGCGCCGCGCGGCAGTTCCTGGCCGGCATCCAGCAGCGCCTGCATGCGCGGCAAAAACACGAACTGCAGCCACTGCTCGATGCTCAGGGTATCGACACAGAACGGCAGCGTGCTGGCGAAATGCTCAACCGGCGGCGGCATGCTGGCCCAGCATTCCAGCCGCATCAGTTCTTTCTGGATGGCGCCCAACAGGCGGCTGCATTCCTGCAGCTGGACATCACGGTTCATCAACACTCCCCGCGGCGCGCGTCAGCGGCCATGGCATTTCTTGAATTTGTTGCCGGAACCGCACGGGCAAGGATCATTGCGGCCGACTTCGCGCAGCGGGTTGCGCACCGGCGCCTGAACGTGGTGATGGTGGTGATCATGGTCGTGATCGCAGTCCGGACCGTGGACATGCTCGTGGTCATGGTCATGATCGTGATTGCAATCCGGGCCATGAACATGGCCGTGGGCATGCGCGTGCATGAAAACTCCTGAACGTAAGGCGAGAAACCGGCCGCTATTGTCCCGCCCTCCTCCCTTGCTCCGCAAGTCAGCTACCGGCATGACAAATGTCATACCGGCCGAATGACGTCTGGCACTGCCGCGCGGTTTCGCGTCCGTCGACACTGGCGCCATCGACAACCCCATGCGGTCCGACACCGGAACCGCGCCACGGCAGGAGCCCTGAAGATGGACATGCACACCCTAACGCCTTCCCCGACCCGCAGCCTGGACGTCCAGCGCGAGGAGTTTCGCCGTCGCCGCTTTCTGGCGATGCCACTCGCCGGCACGCTGATCTGGGCCGCGATTGGCATTGGCTCACTGTTCGTCGGGCCGTTTGGCAAGAACATGCTGATTTACATCGGCACCGGCAGCATCGTCTATCTCGGCATGTTCCTGTCGACGCTGACCGGCGAAAACATGATGGCCAAGAACAAACCGAAAAACGTGTTTGACAACCTGTTTCTGCTCGGCGCGCTGATGGCGATTCTGGTGTATGCGATCGCCATTCCGTTTGCGTTGGTCGAGCCGACTTCGCTGCCGATGACGGTCGGCATTTTGACCGGCCTGATGTGGATCCCGTTTGGCTGGATCATCCAGCACTGGATTGGTCTGGCGCACACACTGGCACGCACCGGTCTGCTCGTCGTCGCCTGGTATCTGTTCCCGGCCGAACGCTATGTGCTGATCCCGGCGCTGATCGTCGCGGTGTATCTGGTCACCATCGTCATTCTGGAACGCAACTGGCGCGCGCTGCGGGCCGTGTGACCAGCGCCACGCGCTAAGGACGGAAGCCATGTTGCAACTCGATCAAGTCAGCAAAACCTACGGCGATCAGCTCGCCGTGGATGCACTCAACCTGCACACCCGGCCCGGCGAAATTCTCGGCCTGCTCGGCCCGAACGGCGCCGGCAAGAGCACCACCTGTGCGCTCATCACCGGACTACTGGCGCCGGATCGCGGTCAGGTCCGTGTCGATGGCTGCGATCCGCGCTCACCGCGCATTCGTCAACGCATCGGTCTGGCACCGCAGAAACTGGCGCTGTACGAACGGCTCAGCGCGTACCGCAATCTGCAGTTTTTTGCGTCGTTGTATGGACTGCGCGGCAGCAAGGCGCGCGAAGCCATCGGCAGCGCACTCGCCCAAGTCGGACTGGCCGATCGCGCCGACGATACAGTGGCGACGTTTTCCGGCGGCATGCTGCGCCGGTTGAATCTGGCCTGCGCGCTGGTGCACAACCCGGATCTGATTTTGCTGGATGAGCCGACTGCCGGTGTCGATCCGCAATCGCGCAACCGCTTGTTTGAAAGCGTGCTGGCGTTGAAAGCCGCAGGCAAAACCGTGATTTACACCACCCATTACATGGAAGAAGCCGAGCGGCTCTGTGACCGGGTGGCGATCATCGATCACGGCCGCTTGCTCGCCTTGGACAGCGTGCCACAGCTGTTGCAACAACACGGCGGCGCCAGCGAAATCATCCTGCGCCGCGCCGGTGGTCGCCGCCAGATCAGCACCGGTGATGCCATGGCCAGCCTGCGCGCCTTGTTTCAAGAAACCGACAGCACCAGCCAAATCGATCTTCTGGAAGTGCGGCCGCCGACCCTGGAATCGGTTTTTCTGCAATTGACCGGCAAGCAACTGAGGGATTGACCATGAAAGCATTCATCGCCGCGGTGCTGACCATGGCCCGCAAGGATTTTCAGTTGTTGCTGACGGACAAGGTGACCCTGTTTTTCACCTTTGTGTTCCCGCTGCTCTTTGCGCTGCTGTTCGGCAGCATCATGGGTGGCGGTGGCAAGAGCCGGCCGCTGGCCATCGTCTTGGTGCAGGAAGATCACAGCAGCGCCGCGAGCGCCTTTGTCGCGACCCTGAAAGCCGCCCCGGAATTGAAACTCACCGAAGCCGACCGGCAAACCGCACTCGACGCAGTTCGCACCGGCAAACAGATCGCCTATCTCGTCGTGCCGGCCGGCTTTGGCGAACGCTGGCAAGCCGGTTTCAGCGGGCAGGCACCGACCGTGCACATCGGCGTCGACCCGGCGCGCGAAGCCGAAGCGGGGCTGCTGCAAGGCGTGCTGATGAAATACGGCGCCGAACGCTTTCAACAGCTGTTTAGCTCGGGTGCGACGCTAACCGAGCAACTGCAGCAGTCACGCCAGCAGATCGAACGCAACACCGAGATGCCGGCAGCCTGGCGCACGCTGTTGCTGGACTATTTGCCGAAAATGGAAAGCCTGGTGCAGCAGGACGGTTGGCAACCGGCTGCCGATGGCGACAACGGCTTCGATGGCCTGACCCCGCTGCAGATCGAAACGGATGAGGTGGTGCTGGAAAAAAAGGGCCCGGGTAATGCCTATGCCGTGCTGTTTCCGCAATCGATCATGTGGGCCGTGCTCGGCTGCCTGATGGGTTTTGGCGTGTCGTTGGTGTTGGAACGCACGCGCGGTACGCTGCTGCGCTTGCAAGCCGCGCCGATCAGTGCCGGTGCGATTCTGGCCGGCAAAGCCTTGGCGTGTTTGTTGACCCAGCTGGTCGTGATGAGCATGCTGCTGGCGGTCGCGCATATCGGCTTTCAGGTGGCGTTGCCGCAGCTGCCGGCACTGCTCGCCGCGATGCTTGCCATTGCGATCTGTTTCAGCGGTCTGATGACACTGCTCGCCGCCATTGCCCAAACCGAGCAAGCGGTCAATGGCATGGGCTGGGCCGTGATGATGGTGCTGGCGATGATAGGCGGCTCGATGATTCCACTGTTCCTGATGCCGGAATGGTTGCAGCAACTCAGCCATATCAGTCCCATCAAATGGGGCATCCTGAGTCTGGAAGGGGCCATTTGGCGCGATTTCAGTGGTCGCGAGATGCTGTTGCCGCTGGCCATCTTGCTCAGTATCGGGTTGGTCGCCTATGGTATCGGCGTCTGGCGTTTCCGCCAGCAACAAGCCAATGCCTGAGTAGAGAACGGTGCGGCGACATGGCAACCGTTCGCAGCGACTGAACGCGCCACAACAGACGAGTTTTTTGACAGTATGTTTTTTTTGGTGCGCGCTTATCGAGCGCGCACGCTATGGGAGAAGCACACGATGGATCCTGCATTGGAAGACAAATCAACCGATTGCAATAACCGCACTGACCGGCTGATTTATCGGTTTTCGCTTGGCGCAGTGGTGATTATTGTCGGCTTGTTGTTTCTGGCGCGCGAGCACGGCTACAAACTCGATTTTCTCTGGATCGACAACTGGTGGGCGCTGTTCATCCTGATCCCGGCGGTTGCGATGGCAACCCGCGTGGTCACCCGGGTGCGCCGCCAGGGCCGCTTTGATGCCGAAGCGGCCGGCACCAGCATCGGCGCGCTGGCAACCGGTCTGGTTGCGATCATGTTTCTGCTCGATTGGGATTTCGGCAAGTGGTGGCCGCTGTTCATCGTGCTCGGTGGCCTGTCGATTGTGATCAGCGGTTTTGCCAAGGAGGATGACAAATGATGGCGCGCACTCTGCTGTTGGCCGCCAGCCTGCTGATGGCCGCGTGCAACGACAATGCCGCGACCGCAAACGACCCGGCGGCAGCGACAAAACCCGAACACGCCACGGCCGCACCGGCAATTGACTCAAGCGCTGGCGCGGCTAGCGAGACAACTACTGAGACAACTACCGCACCGGTTGCCGAGACAGCAAGCAACGCAAGTGGCGAAACCGATCTGCCAGCGTTGGCTGAAGCCGGTGATGGTGCGGCCCCGGCATCGCTCGAGCAATACCAGAACAGCCTGGCAAAACGCTGCGAAACCGACAGCGACTGCGTGGTCAAGAACGTCGGCAACTGCTGTGGCTATGCGCCGCAATGCGTGCACAAGGATGTCCAAACCTTCCCGGAGCAGGTCAAGGCGCTGTGTGAGAAGGAAGGCCGCAGCAGCATTTGCGGATTCCAGGAACCGGCCGGTTGTGCCTGTGTCGACAACCAGTGCCGCGAGTCGGGCGCGGCGCTGCAGTAGCCGCCAGCAGAAAATGCGACTCGCGCGTGCAGCGCGAGTCGTGCTTCAAGCATGGCGCGTTTTCCGTACCGGCGATTTCAAACTGCCATCACTCTTCACGCTTGCGGCGCACCGCCGTAATACGCCTGCACCCGCGGATTCATCACGGCAAACCACAGCGGCGGTAACCACGCCAGCACCACCATGGCCGGGTAACCGGCCGGTAGCTGCGGGCTGTCGTCAAAGTGGCGCAGGATGGGATAACGGCGTTTCGGAAAGGCGTGATGATCGGAATGACGTTGCAGATGGAACAACAACAGATTGCTGAGCCGGTGCGAGGAATTCCATGAGTGCTGATGGGTCACCCGCTCGTAGCGACCGTCGTCGCCACGGCGGCGGTGCAGGCCGTAATGCTCGATGTAGTTGACGGTTTCGAGCAGCACAATCGCGACCAGACTCTGGCCGAGAAACAGTAACAGTCCCTGCCAACCAAATAGCGCAAACAACAGTAGTGCGAAGGCGAGGCTGAGGCCATGCCAGCCGAGTAGCTCGTTATGCCGTGACCAGACCGGCAGCCCTTTTTGCTGCAGCCGCTGCGCTTCCAGCCGCCAGGCGTTGCGCACATTGCGACAGATGGCGCGCGGCACGAAACCGTACAAGCTCTCACCAAAACGCGCCGAGGACGCATCGTCCGGCGTCGAGACATGGACGTGATGACCGCGAACATGCTCGATCTTGAAGCCACCGTAGCAGACGGTGGCGAGCAGGATGCCACCGGTCAGTTGTTCCAGCCGTTCGTTCTTGTGAATGAGCTCATGGGCAACGGTGATTGCCATGACACTGCTGATCGTGCCAATCGACACGATCCAGCCGATCCAGGCCAGCACGCTATTCAGCTGCGTCGCCACTACGACACCGCTGAGCACATTCCACAGCTGCAACGGCAGGCACAACAAGGTGAGCCAGACATACCAGCGCGCGCTGGTCATGGCGCGCGCCTGCTCATCGGTAGGGTTGACGGTGTCGCGACCGAGCAGCATGTCGATGAAGGGTACCAGACCAAACACCACCATCGGCGTCCAGTACAGGAACAGCAGTTCGTGCCCGGTCAGCGCGCCAAAACGCAGTCCCTGCCACGGCAACAGCAGCGGCAGGAACACAATCGCGTATGCCCACTGCTTGCGTTGCAGTGCGGGCGACAGTTCTGCGGACAGCGTTGTCGTTGCCATGGCCGAAATCCTCTGCGCAGCAAACCGGCTTGCTGATTTGCACTATAGCACCGGCATGGCGTTGAAACCGACCGCACTTGCCGACGCGTGGACTCCGCTTTGCCGAAGCAGAAATGAGGGTTTCCGGCACCAGCAAGCACGGCACGGATTGTTGTTTGTCTGGCGCTGGCTTACCCTTGCCGGTATCGACGATCGCAGGATGTGCGATTGCGCCAGCGGTACGCTTCCACCAACATGACAGCCAGCCAATTGCCGGTCCAACGCCCGGACCAATCACCCACCACACCGTCGCTGCAGGGAGCGCTCAGCACAACCGTGATCGAGCCGGCCGCCCGGCTCTGCCACAACTGCCAAACCCCGATGCAGGGGCCGTTTTGCTATCAATGCGGCCAGCACGAGAAAACCTCGCTGCGTCACGCCGGCCTGCTGCTGCGTGACATTCTGCACGACGTGTTCAACCTCGATTCGCGCGCCGTCCGCACCCTCAAGCCGCTGCTGTTCAAACCCGGCTTTTTGACGCTGGAGTATTTCGCCGGCCGGCGTCAGCGCTACGTGCCACCACTGCGGCTGTATGTCATCGCCAGCCTGGTGTTCTTTCTGATCGCCGGCTTGATGTTCTCGCTCGGCAAAGGCTTTGAGTTCAACAACGATGAACAAGCCGCCGAAGAGCTGCTGAAAGAACCGGAAATGCAGCAGGCGCTGCAAAATCCACAGGTCGCAGCTGCAATGCAAAACGCGGCACCGGCAATGCGCGATGCGATGGCCAAGCAAGGCATGGTGACACCGACCGAACCGGCGCTGCCGGAATTACCGAAAGTGGAAGGTGCCGATCAAGCCGCCATCCCGCCACCGGGCGAGACCGATGCCAAGGTGGAAATTTCCATCTTCGAACCGGTACCGTTTTTGCCGGACGTGGCCAATCAATGGATCAAGGAGCTCAACAGCGAGGTCAGTGCAAAAGCCAAACGGATCCAGGACGACCCGAAGAAGTTGGCGGAGGTGGTGCTGAGCGTGCTGCCGCAGTCGATGTTCATCCTGCTGCCGCTGTTTGCCTTGCTACTGAAACTGTTTTATCCGTTTGCCAATCGTTTGTACATGGAGCATTTGATAGTCGCGCTGCACAGTCACTGCTTCATGTTCATATTGTTCACGTTGTTGATGGTGGCCAATGAAGTGGCCGGGCAATCGCAATTGCTGACCAGTCAACTGACTTGGCTGGATGCGCTGATGGGCTCGATTACCGGATTGCTGCTGGCATTCGGCGTGCCGCTTTACCTGTATCTGATGCAAAAGCGGGTGTACGGCCAAGGACATTTGCTGACCTTCAGCAAATTCCTGATGATTGGCGTGCTGTATCTGACCCTGCTGTCGGTGGTCATTGCCGTCGACATTGTGGTCGGCATCCTGCAGATGTAGGTGGCTGCGGATGGTAAGTGGCTGCAGATAATAAGTTGCTGCGGATATAGGTGGCTGCGGATGCAGGTAACGAGCATCCTGCGAAGGTAATCGGCAGCGCCAGCCCGTAACGGCTGCCGCTGCCCGCCATCCTGCCCCGCCTTCGATGCTGCACGGACTCAGTTCTTGGCCACGTTCTCCGGCTTGCCAGCCGCTTCGGCTGTTTTACGCGGCGGGTGAACCCAGATGACCTCGACACCGCGCTGACGGGCTGCCGCATTGATCAGCGCAACCTTTTCCGCATCGGTAACCACGGTCGACTTGCGCTCGGCCATTGCGCTGCAGCCTGCTGCACTGAGCAGCATGACGGCCATTACCACGATTGCTATACCCCGCATGACGGCTATCTCCTCTTGTGACGGCGCTGCAGTGCAGCTGTAACAAGACTAGCGATCGCTGGGCATCAGGGAGTCTCACTTTTGCACAGCCCCGCTGTGCAGAATTTACACCCGGTGAGAGGCTATCGGCGGTAGCGGTTTAGCGCGGCTCAAAGATCACGTAGTACTTATGCGCGGACTCAAGGACCTGCCACGTGCCCTTAAAACCAGCCGGAATAATAAAGGCATCACCGGCTTTGACCTCGGTTGCTTCACCCGCCTCATCGACCATGCGAATGCGGCCGCGGGTGACATAGCAGAACTCGTGCTCGCTGTAGCTGACTTTCCAAGTGCCCGGCTCGCCGGTCCATTCCCCGCTATGAAACTGGTTGCTGGCATCGCTGTAATGGTTGGCGACCGTTTGCGCCGGCTGGCCCGCCAGCACTTTTTCGGCCGCTGGTACAAACGCCTCCACCGGCGATTTGGCAGCGGCAAACATCACTACCCGCTTGATCGAATCAGACATGCTCGCTCCTCGTTATTGGGTGCCACTCGATTCCGTTTGGCATGATGCGCACGCGGCGCACTCAGTCCGTTCAACTTGGCTGCCGACCGGCTTCCACCTCGCCGCGCCGGATCCGTTCACGCCGGGTTGGCAACGCAAACACCGATGACAGCAGCAAACCGATCACCAGCGAAATACCGGCCAGAATCATCTGGAACAGGATATCGAGACCGGCGACAACGTTCTGCTCCAGCAAGGCATGCAGGCTGCGAAAGCCCATGCTGCCCGGCACCAGCAAGATGATGCCCGGCACCAGCATGATCGAGTTCGGCCGGTCGAACACAAACCGGAACAAGTGTGAGACACCGCCGATGACAAACGCGCCGAAGAACGCCCCGCCGGTCGAGCCCAGCACGGAGCTGCCGTAACGGGCGCTTGCGTAAGCGATCACGCCGGCGAGCACCACCCAGAAACCGTCACGCAAACGGGTCTGGAACAAAATGATGAAGCCAATACCGGCCAGAATCACCGCCAGCCATTCGGTCCAGCCGGGCAACAGCTTGGCAGCGGTATACACCGTGCTGTGAAACAGCTGGCCACCGATCTGGTCGCCAACCGCGACGCCAAATGCCATCAGCACAAACAAGATGGCGGCACCGGACAAACGCGCCGTGCCAGACACCAGATTCTGGGTTGCGAGCTCGGCCAGCCCAACCGTGATCATCAAGCCCGGCAACAGCACAATCACGCCCGACACCAGCGTGATGAACGCCGAGGTATGGCCCAGCGCTTGCGCCAAGCCGTGTGATGCCAACGCAGCCAGCGCGGCGGCAATGGTCGGGAACATATAGGTCAGGATCAAGCTGCGGGAGGTCCAGATCGCCAGCGCGCCAACCAGCAAGCCGATCAGCAGCGAAGACAGCATTTCCGCCCAGTCGCCGCCGAACACCCGCGCAACGCCAGATGACACCAGACCAAAACTCAGGATCACGGCCAAGGTGCCCCAACGCGGCGGCGCGGAGGTGATCGCAGCCAGCTCTTTTGCCGCCACGGCAACATCGATTTCGCCATGCGACACCCGCTCGGCAATGTCATGTGATCGGGTCAGCTTTTCGAGGTTGATATCGCCTGGCGTCACCCGGATCACGAAGGTCGAGTTGCGATCCGCCTCGAACAGCGACAACGTAATCATGGTCGGCAGCGAGAAGCATTCCAGGCCGAAGCCGAGCTTTTTCGCGACATCATTGATCACCCGCTCCAGCTCATAGGCCGGCGTGCCATAGGTGTGCAGGGCCTTGGCCAAGCGCAGCACAAAACCGGTTGGGGTATCAGCGGCGGGCCAGCGGGACTCGTCAATCATCGCGTTCTATTCACCTTGTCAACGGCAATGG
>CAMLKQ010000034.1 GCA_946480585.1 uncultured Kangiella sp. | reverse complement strand
ACACAGCAGCAACAAGATTTCAGAACTGCGTTTCAACATATTCGGTTTTTCCGTAACGGGCCGGTTGGAGTTCACGCAGTGCCGCCAGACTGTGTTCGGTCCATTCGTTATAGACCCCATCTTTGGCGTAGCCGAGATTGGCAGAGAAAAACTCGATTGCCTTGTCCTCAAACGGCAAGGCTTGCTCTTCCAGCAGCACGTTGTACTCATCCAGCGCGTCGGCGTCGAGCCCTTTTGGCCGTTCCGAGCTCATCAGAGCCTGTGCCAGGCTGCGGTAGATTTCACCAATCCGATGCGTCGCCGCTGTGGTGTATTCCGCAACCGCATAAGCATTGATTTGCTCATAGGCTTTCAACGCGGTTTGCATGGCCTGACGTTTGGCTTGCAGCGTTTTGGCCAGCGGCAGTTTCAGGCTCAATTTTTGATACGTTTCGTATGCCGGTTCCGCCAAGGCAAAAGCGGCCTGCGCGACCAAATAAAGCTGACGCGGTGTCTTGCTGGAGTTGTCCGCATCATGGGCCTTGACCAGCTCACGACGCCACCGGTCCCGATCTGCCGCGTTGCCATTGCTGTCGTAATACGCAATCAGCTTGGCGCGCGCTTCCTGCGCATCAGCAAACGGGGTCGGGAAGCGCTTCAGGTAATCTTGCCAGATGGTCATTGCCGCCGCCGTATTGCCGGCCTTGCTCTGGAAATCGGCGGCGCGCAGCAACGCATCGCGAGCAAATTGCGGATCGCTGCTGTTCTTGCTCAAACTGACGTATTCCGTCGCTGCCGCTTGCCAGTTTTGTGACTGCTCGTACGCAAATGCCAGCTTTTCACTGACGCCGGCGGCGAGCGGGTGCTTGGCAAACTGCTGGCGAAATTGCTCAAGCACAGCAATCGCGCGCGTCCAATCGGCCAGATCCAGCAGCAGCGCCGCCGCATCGTATTCGGCGTTGGCACGCACCGGCGATTGCGGCTCCACTTGGCCCAGGCGCAGGAAATGCTCAACCGCCGCGCGCTTGTCCGCTTGCTGCAAGGCTGGGTCGGTTTGCTTCTGCGCCGACTGCACCGCCGCTTCGCCTTGCTTGTAAATTGCCTGGCCGCGCCGTTCACGGAACAGCGCAATGGTCTTGGCATCAAAGCCCGGTGTGCGTAAGGCATCGGTGTAGCCTTGCTCGGCCGCCACATATCGGCCGAGGTCGAACTCGCCATTGGCAATGACCGTGCGTGCCTCCCGCTGCTGGGCGGCGCTCGCCTGCTCCATGATCAACAACTGCCGGGCACTGGCCACTGCGCCGGCAAGATCCGCGCGCGCCAGTTGCCAATTGATCACCTGCACCATGACTGCAGGTGCTTTCGCATCCGACGAAAAGGTGTTGGCATAGCGCGACCCGGACCGAATGCCCTCCTGCTGCCAGCGCGCAAGCGCTTGCGGATCCGGCTGCACGCCTTTGACCGGGTTGCCTTTCTCATCTTGCGCCGCCGCCACCCGCATCAGATGCGAGTAACTGACCAAGGCCGCATAACCGGCCGGCTCGCTCTTGGAGTGCGCTGGGTAGTCGTACGCCACCTTCTCGAATTCGACGCCCGCCTCAGCCGGAGCATTGGCATCATATAGCGCTTCGGCAAGCAGGAAATGCAGCGCCGGCGCTTCCGGCTCATTCGGGAACGTATCGAGATATTCGCGGTACCAGCGCGCGCTGACCCGATAATCGGTTGGCAAGCGGCTTTGCTGGGCAACCGCGTGGTAATGAGTCGCGACATCGCGAATATGCGTTTTCAGCTGCGGCAACAATTGTTCACGGGCAGGGCCACGTGCACGCGCCCAGAACTCGCTGTTGCGGCCATAACGGGAAGCAAAATCTTCCTTCGCCGGCAACACCAGCGTCGGGAAATTGCCTTGCTGATAGGTCTGAATCACCGCCGTTGAAAACGCCGGCGCCTCGTCATGCAACGGCCGTTGCACAACAAAGGTGTTATAGGTGTCGGCAGCGTCTTTGAACCGCTCCTGCGTCAAGTACAGATCCGCCAGCGCCCGATAGATATCCGGCTCATAACCCTGCTCACCGGATTTTTCAAACCATTCGCGCACACTGACCGGACCGTCCAGATTCGAAAACGCCAATGCCGTTACCCGCAAGGCGTCGCCGCGCAGCTCACGCACCTGCGCGTCAGCATCGCCGCTCTTGCGCAAGCGCTCGATCAACGGAATGAAATCTTCCAGCGCCAGATCAAAACTGTTGCGCTTGTAGCGCGTCCAGCCGCGTTTGTACTGCGCTTGATCAGCAAAGGTATTCGGCCCGGCGGCCATGACGGCACTGTAGGCAGCTTCGGCATCCGCCCAGTTGCGGCTGACAAATGCCGCTTCGCCACGTCGGAATTGCGCTTCCGCCGCCTGACCGTCGTTTGGAAACTCTTTCGCCAACAAGGCCAAGGCTTCCAGCGAGGCATCGCGTTCTGCGAGCAGATCATGCGCTTTGGCGAGCTGGTAATAGACGCCAGCGCGATCCGCATAATCGGGAAATTCGCGCAGCAACTGCCGGTACAAGGTGATGGCTTTTTCAAAGCTGGCTTCGCGTTCACCGGCGGTGAGTTGACTCAAATCGTCATCGGCTTCCGCCAACACTTTGGCTTCGGCCTGACGCAAGGTCAGATCGGCGAGTCGGCGCAAAGCTTCGGCTTTCACCTTGCCTTGTGCTTGTTGTTCCAGCAGCCGCTGGTAACTGGCCTTGGCTTCATCGGAGGACACTTTCGGCAACGGCGCCGCCGGCGGCAAACGCTTGACCGTCGACAACGACGCCAAAGTCGGTTCCTGTGGGCCTTCGTCTTCTTCCGGCAGGCTGGCGCAGCCGGCCACAATCAGTGACCACAACAGCAGTGACGCCCGCAACGGGCGTCTGGGGATTGCTGGCAACGTGATCACGATGCGCCCCCCGGAGCCAAACTGGCTTTGTCTTGCAAGCGCGCCAACGCCAACTGGGCTTGCAACCGGTATTCAGCCAGTTGATTGCGCCAACGCTTGAGTTCGCTCTCGGCCTGACGCTGCAAACGCAGCGATTCATTTTGCATCAGCGTTTCCGCTCGCTTGAGCAGACCATCGGCGCCGCCTTGCTGACGGGCAATGCGCTCACCAAAACTGGCGAAACGGTTGGCGGCGACATCGCGGGCTGCAACCAACCGCGCCCGGCCTTGCGCCAGCTCGGCGACCGCGCCTTCGGTATCACGCAGCGCGCGCCGTTGTTGCCACTGGCGCGGCGCACTGTCATGAATGATGTCAAACAATTGCACGCCAGCGACAAGGCGCACGCGCTCCTGCTCTTTCGGCATCGGTCCGCGCTTGGCCTGCAAGCGCTGCAGGCTGGTTTCGACCCGCTGCAACCGCTGCAACCGGGCCCGCTCTTTTTCGGTTGCCAGCAGCGACCAGTTGTCCAGTTGCTGGGCGTTTTCCACCGCCGCACGCAGCGACGTCAGGCGCGCGTCGTAGGCCGTCATGTCGAGTTGGCCGAGCATCTGCTCAACTTTCGGAGCGCGCTCGCTGTAACGCTGTTGATGGTTGCGCAACATTTCATCGTAAATGGGCAATGCCCGCTGCCAGTTGGCCAGCACCTCGCGTAGCCGCAACAAATCGCGATAGCGACGCAGGCTTTCACTGAAGTCATGGCTGCTGAGCAAACGGCTGAGATAAAGCGCCTGACCGCGGCCCTGACTTTGCAATTGACTCAACGCCTCGTCGGCACTGAGCGCCGGCAACAGGCTGGCGAGTTCGCCATTACCAATTGCCGCCAGTGCTGCGTCGACGTTGCTCAGCTCGTCTTCGTAGGCACGGAGTGCCGATTGGTAACCGGCCAGCGCGTCCGGCAAGGCATTCAAACTCTGATAGGCAAACGGCACCGCCAAGCGCGCTTCCTGCACCGGCAAATCAGCCGGCTGGCGCGAGACGAGCTCCAGCCATGGCGTCAGTGCCTGGGCATACAAACCGTTTTGGGCATAAGCCCAGCCGAGCCCGAGCAGGGCCGAGTTGGCGTACGGCCCGGCCAGCCGGACCCGCAGCAATTGCTCGCGCGCACCGGCCGCATTCTGTTGCCGCAACTGATCGTAACCGAGCGCCAAATAGGTGCGGTCACGCAGGCTGCGAGCGATCGGATCGCGCGCCGGTTTCGCCAACAAGGTCGCGAAACTTTGCTGAGCCAGATCGTGCTGCTTTTGTTGCAGTTGGGCCACGCCAAGATTGAACAGCGCATAACGGGCGCCAGCGCCATCGCTGTTGACGTTCGCCAGCGCCGTCGCGGCGCCAGCACCATCACCGCGGGCGAGCAAAATATTCGCCCGCATCAACGCCACTTCATCGCGCAGCGCGCTGTCGGCCAGTGGCGGCAAGGCATCGAGCCGGCGCAGGCTGCCATCGAGATCATTGGCGCGGTAACGCACCTTGGCCAGATTGACCAGCACTTGTTCGCGCACCGACTCGGGCAGCACATCTTTGAGTGCGCCGGTCAGCACCTGTTCGGATTCGTTGAGCATGCCGTACTGCAACTGCAGACTGCCGAGCAGGGCCTTGCCGGCTTGCTCATGTTCACCGAGCTGCTGGCGGTTTTCCGCCACCATCAGCGCAGTCAAGGCGGCAAATTGATCGCGACGGTAGTGCTCATAAAGCGCATTGCCGAACGGCAAGGCACGGACGGTCATCGGCGCCTGCCAATCAAAGGCCGGCGCAGGCGTAGCGGCTTCTTCAGCGGCAAGCGGCAAACTGGCGATCAGCGCGCCGAGCAAGCAGCCACGCTGTAACAGGGCGCGCATTACCATTCGCGAACGGTGAAGTTGGCTTGCTGTTTGGCGGCATCATCGCTGATGCGCAATTCGACAAACTTGGCGCCGGTTTCCTTGACGAAGCGCAGCGACGTGGCGCGGGTAAACTCGCGCTTTTCCGGGCCGTAACCGGTAAACACGGCGACCAGTTCATGCTCGCCGGCCGTCAGGTTGCCAACGTACAGACGGTGGACGCCGCCGCGGCGCAGCGCATCCAGATCACGCTCGGTGTAGAGGTAATGGCTGAGTTCGTCGCCATCGATGCTGAGCTTGACCGCATCCGGGCGGAAAAACTGACCGATGTCGAGCGAGACAAACACGGCGACCTGGGTCGAGGCGGGAAACAGCAGATCTTCTTCGAGAATGAACAGATCGCGATTGAGCTGCAGCACTTCTTTCTTCAGCGCTTCCAACTCATCCGTTGCTGCGGCACTGTCTTGGGCCAGCACCGGGCTGGCCAGTCCGAACAACACCATAACGGCCAAAACCACGCCGGCCAAACGGGTGCCGGTCAACCGCAAACCACTTTCGAACACGCCTTTTCTCCTTGGCCCTTGCGTCAACTGTGACACAGGCACCGTGCAGTATGCGGATTATGTCCGCTTGCGGACACGACTGGCTGGACGTGGCGCACAAATTTCTGGACGACTGTCACAAACCAACGGTCAGGCGGCCATCAGAACATTGGATCAATTTTGCGCAACGCCACCTGCAAGCTGGCTTCCGTTTGCGGCCCGAGCAGCGGGCCATGCACCCGGCCGTCCGGGTCGATCAACCAGGTCGCCGGCAAACCGGTCGGCCGACTGAACGGTAACTGCGGCGCCGGCTCGCTGGCAATGACTGGAATTGGCACCTGCAAACGGACGACTTGGGCTTTCAATTCGGCCAGCGCCGGCGCATCAAAATTGACGCCCAGAACAGTCACTTCATCTGCATGTTCTGCAGCGAAGCGCGCGAGCTCAGGCAGCTCACGTCGGCACGGTTCGCACCATTCCGCCCAGTAATTCACCACCAGCCAGCGCCCCCGGAAATCGGCCAGGCGATGCTCGCTGCCATCCAACAGGTGGAAGTCTGGTTCTGACGGGCAACCGAGCAATCCGACCGCAATCGTGCAGACCCACGCTAAGCGTTTGAACATACTAAACTTGTCAATCTCTTGATGGCAGTTCGACACATTGTAAATCGGATGGTCAGTCCGTAAAGTAGCGCAGCCGGTCACCGCCCGCTGGCACTTTCCCGAATTGCTGCCCGCTGCCACCACCCCGGCCCGCCCGTCACGGATGACGTCAACGGAGTGAATTGATTACCCATGGACGCTTTGCGCCTGACTTTTCCGACCCAGCAACAGGGCCAGCACCTGTTGGTGGAAACCCGCCCGGATGCCCTGAAGCATTGGCTGGAAGCCCTGCCCTACGGCGACATGAAGCGCACCGTCCCGCAAGTGGCGCAAGCGCTGGCCAGCCTGAACCGAACCGACATGGCGGTCGACAAGCGGGCGGAACTGGTCGAACTGTTCGACCATACCTATGAACTCATCAGCGATTACTACCGCCCGCGCATCGTGTTGCGACCGCGCGGCCAACAGTTTGCCGGCCGCGCCGAAAGCGAAGAGCTGCAACTGCTGACCCGGGAAATGTCGTTCGCCTACAAGATGCTGGTCGTCGGCATCATCGGCAAGCGCAGTTTCTGGAGCAAGGACAAACCGCTGGCACGCGCCATCAACCTCGCGCTGCACTACCTCAGCCTTATCCTGCTCGAACATTACGAGGCCTATTCGCCGGTTCCGGTTTACATCTGGCGTGAGCTCAACATGCTTTATGCCTATGCCGCCAAGAACAAGCTGCACCAATTGGAGGCCATGCCGGAAAACTACAAGCACTGCCTCGCCACCGCCGAAGACAGTTATGTCCGCGCCTGCCTGATCGCCCTCGCCAACCCGTATCAGATGGATCGTGGCGAGCACTGGGAAATGAACAAGTTCCTCGCCCACTGGGGCGCTCTGGCCGACATCAGCGACAACCCGGACGATTTCAGCAAGCGCAGCTGTTTTGTCATTGATCTGGCCAGCGAGAGCAAGCCACGCTACGGCGTCAACGCGCTGGAAGACACTGAAGATCCGAATATCCGGCTGCTGATCACCCATGAACTGACCCTGAAAATCAGCCGGATGATCGAGTTGCTGGAGCAAGAGCATCAGCTGCCGAGCCCCGGCTTTTATCCGGGCCTCGCCGCCAACGAAGCGCTGAACCTGCTGCAGCGGATGTCCTCGCACTGGGATTTCCGGGTCGAGCGCCACACGCCACGTTTCTCCATCATCAACCAGCTGGATGTGGTCTGGGGCCTGCCCGCCATCCATCAGGTGCTGACCTGGCAAGATCCGCTGTCGCCGCACGCCAACCCGGATGCCCGCCGCGCCGATCGCGACCAGCTGAGCCGCTTGCTCGGCGACAAGGCAGGGCCGCTACGCTGGGATGCCATCAATGCCTCCGATGGTGGCGTCTGCATTGGCCAGCATCATCATTCGGTCGACAACCTGCGCATCGGCCAGCTGGCCGCCATGCGCGAATACGTTGATGGCCAGCCCAGCCCGCGTTGGCAGCTCGGCGTGGTCCGCTGGCTGCGCGGCGACAAACGCAAGGGCACCATGCTCGGCCTGCAATTCATCAAGGGCGACGTCCAGGCCATTCAGATTCGGGCCCGCAAAGGCAACCGGATCGAAACCAGCGAACAGCCGGCCTTGCTGGTCTCCGGTGAAGAAATGCACGGCCTGTCGAGCCCGACCGTGGTCGCCCAACGTGGCCTGTACCAGGACGGCCGGCCGTTGGTGCTAAGCATCGGCGTCGAATCACTGTCAGTGCGGGCGCGGATGCGGGTGGAAGCGACGCCGCTGGTCGAACGCTTCTTCTATCAAGTTTATGTTTACGAAGAAGAGCCGGAAGCCGCACGCAGCCACGAAGACGACGAGCGCATCACGCTCGACAACGTGCCGCTGCCCGGCGATCACTGACTCAGTCCGATGCCACTTTGGCCCACCAACAAAAAAGCCGACGTTGAAGTCGGCTTTTTGTTGGCTGCTTGTTATGCGCGGGTTGCATGACGCGTCAACGCAACAGCTCGCGCATCGGCACTGCCAAGGTTTGCTGGACCACGCCATCCAGCGTTTCCAGTTGCGCCACCAGCGGATGCTGTGCGCCAAGTGCCTGCCGCACCAGCGCAGCGGCAGGCAAGCGCCACGGCAGCTGCGCCTGCAGCTGATAGAGCGTCAAACTGTCCGGATCACGGGCAAAACACAGTTCGTTCTCGCGCACCCGGCCGATGAAACCCTGTCGCTCCAGCTCAGCCAGGACTTCATCGGCATTTTCACTGCCAATCGCCAGCACCACATCATCACTGGTGCGCAGCACGCCACGGCGTTGGCCAGCCAACACTTCCTGCAACAGAAGCACCGCAACGATGAACGGATCCTGCGTGCGGCCATGGCTCGGTCGATAATGGCCAAGCGCGTGACCTATCTCGGCGCCCAGCAACATGATGGACCACGACAGATACATCCAGATCACGAGTATCGGCAGCGCCGCCAGCGCGCCAAAAATGGCTTTGTAGGTCGGCATCGCGGTGACGAACAAACCAAAGCCGCGCTTGGCCAGTTCAAACAGGATGGCCGCGACCAGCGCTGCGGAAATGGCATGCCGCGGCTTCACATAACGATTCGGCACCCAGGCATACAAAACAAAAAAGCCCAGCGTGGTCAGCGTCAGCGGCAGCACAAACGTCAGCGATGAACGCGCCGCGCCCGCCGCCTCCTTGATGTACGGCAACGAGAAGAAATACGAGCTGATACCGACGCTCAAACCGATCAACAACGGCCCCAGCGTCAGAATGGCCCAGTACAGCAACCATTTGCTGCCGAGCCGGCGGGTCGGCCGGCTACCCCAAATGCCGTTGACGGCCCGATCAATCGAGCCCATCAGCATCAGCGCCGTAAAGATCAGAATGACTGCGCCGGCCAGCTGCAATTGCCCGGCCCGGCCGACAAACTCCAGCACATGCGCTTTGACCGCGGAGCCGGCACCAGGCACGAAATGTTCAAACAGGAAATCTTCCAGCGTGCGTCGGGCCCCTTTCATGCCCGGCAGCAATTTGAAGGTGCTGACCATCACGGTCAGCAACGGCACCAGCGCCAGCAAGCTGGTCAGGGTCAGATTGGCGGCCACCGCCTGACAGCGATCGTGGACATAGCGGCGCACGACAAAGCGCAAAAAGCCCCACCACCAGCGCGCGCGTTCTGCCATGACTCCGTACCGCTCCTGATCTGATTGCCACTACCGTAATGCGCATCGGCGCTGTTCGCGCTGCGATTGCCGCCGACGGACTGTTAGAATGCCGGCGAATTGGCGGAGTCTAACAGATGGTCTGGACCATTTATCACAACCCGCGTTGCAGCAAATCGCGCGACAGTCTGGCGCTATTGCGGCAGCACGGCATCGAACCCAACGTGGTGCTCTACCTCGATACCCCTCCGGATGCCGACACCTTGCGCCAGCTGCTGCGGCAACTGGCGATTCCGGCGCGGCAACTGCTGCGCGATCACGAACTACCCTATCTCGCACTGGGGCTGGCAACGGTCACCGATGACGCCGCCCTGCTCGCCGCCATCAGTGAACATCCGGTGCTGTTGCAGCGGCCGATCATCAGTAACGGCCGCCGCGCCGTCATCGGCCGACCACCGGAAAATCTGTTGCCGTTGCTGGCGGAGGCGTCATGAAACTGTTGGTGCTCTATTACTCGGTCCATGGCCACACCGCCGAATTGGCGCGCCACATCGCGCGCGGCATTGAATCGGTCGACGGCTGCGAAGCCTGGTTGCGCACCGTACCGCGCTTGACGCCGGCAACCGCCGCCGCCGAAGCCGCGGTGCCCGAGCAAGGCGCGCCGTACGTCAGCCTCGAAGAATTGCGTAGCTGCGATGGTCTGGCACTCGGCAGTCCGACCCGGTTTGGCAACATGGCTGCTTCGCTGAAAGGTTTTCTCGACGGCACCAGCGCGCTCTGGCTGTCCGGCGCGCTGGCCGGCAAACCGGCCTGCGTCTTTACCTCGACCGGGACCTTGCATGGCGGTCAGGAATCGACGCTGCTGTCGATGATGTTGCCACTGCTTCACCACGGCATGCTGCTGCTCGGTGTGCCGTATACCGAACCTGCCCTGTCGCGCACCCGCACCGGTGGCACACCGTATGGCGTCTCGCACTGGGCCGGGCAGGATGGCCAACAGCCACTCAGTGATGACGAAAAAGAACTCTGCCGCGCGCTCGGTGCCCGTTTGGCACGCACCGCCTGGCAATTGCAACGAGGACCGCTGCCGACATGACCACTCCCGCCACCCCGCCACCGGTTTCCCCGCCGGGCAGCACGCCAAGCGACACGCAAGACAACACGCCGTCAGCGGCGCCACATGCGACACCGCATCGCTGGCACCGGATGACCGTGCTGAGCTGGTTGACGCTGATCGCCTTGTTGCTGGTCTGGCACCAAAAAGTGCCGACACCACAACCGTTCTGGAGTCTCGGTCTGGCCTTGCTGCCGATCCTTGTACCGGCACCGTGGTTACTGCGCGGCAAGCGCGGCGCTGTGCTGGCATTGGCGGTGCTGTCCTTGCTGTATTTTTGCCATGCCGTCGTTGCCTTGATGGCCAGTCCGGGTGAACGGCTCTGGGCTGCTGCCGAATTGCTGGTCAGCCTTTGCCTGTTCATCAGCAGCACCTTCACTGCACGTTTGTTGCGTTGACCCATCGAGCCAGCAGGCGCGGTCTGCTGGCCCAGTCCCTGCGACTGGCAAAATTCCCATGGCCGACTAGGCTTTGCCCAAACAGGGGTAAATCGAACCGGCCATGGCATCTCTACGCAGTAAGATCAATTATGGCGCCGCCGCACTGGTGACCGTTGTACTGGTGGTTTTCGGCATCATCGACTTCCTCAGTACCCGCACCCGGCTGCAAACCGAGCTCGACAGTCAGAGCCAGCAGATCAGTGGTCGTCTGGCCACCAGCCTACCGAAACCACTCTGGGATTTTGCAGTCGACACCGCCCGCAAATTTGTCGTTGCGGAGCTTGCCAATCCGGATTTACGCGCCGTTCTGGTCTACGACGGCAACGCCCAAGTCGTGCTCGGCCTGGAAAGCAAAGATGGCAAGCCAGCCGCCGACATCAAGGTCGCCCCGGCCGGTGATTTCATTACCGTGAAAATCCCGCTCGAGCTGGAAGAAAACGGCCAGAAAAATGCCGTCGGCACCGCCACGCTCTACATCGATGACTCGCGCATCCAAAGCGAACTACGTGCCGGCATCATCAACACCGTGATCCGCATGGTGGTCATGCTGGTGGTACTGCAATTTGGCATCAGCTACCTGATCGGCAAGCTGGTGACGCGACCGTTGCACGCGATTCTCGCCCGGATGAAAGACATCGCCGAAGGCGAAGGCGATCTGACCCGAAGCGTCGAACACAGCTCCAGCGATGAACTCGGCGATTTGGCGCGCACGATGAACCACTTCATCGGCAGCATCCGCACCACCATCACCGATGTGGTCGCTGCTACCCGACAGCTCAATGATTCTGCCAGTCTGGCCGGGCAAGCGTTGACCGACTTGCGCGAACCGCTGAGCCGGCAAGAGCAGGAATTGACCAGCTTGGTCGCAGCGCTCAACGAAATGACCGCCACCAGTCAGCACGTTGCGCAAAGCGCGGCACAGGCATCGCAAAAAGTCTCGGAAACCCAGCGTGAAGCCAACGCCGGTCTTGGCCGGGTCAGCGAAGCCAATGCCTCGACCCAGCGCCTCGCCGAAGAAGTCGGCCGCGCTGGCGATGTCATTAGCGAATTGCAACAACACAGCCAGAGCATCGGCGCGATTCTCGATGTTATCCGCAACATCGCCGAACAGACCAACCTGCTCGCGCTCAATGCCGCCATTGAGGCGGCGCGTGCAGGTGATCAAGGCCGCGGGTTTGCCGTGGTCGCGGACGAGGTCCGGGTACTCGCCAAGCGCACCCAAGAATCGACTGGCGAAATCCAGCACATGATTGAACAGCTGCAGCAACGGGCCAGTTCAGCCGTGAGCGCCATGCAGCAGGGCCGCGAGCGTGCTGACCTTAGCCTGCGCACTGCGAATGCGGCCGGCAATTCGTTCACCACCATCAACGAGTCGATCAGCCACATCGCAGACATGAACACCCAGATTGCCACCGCAACCGAGGAACAGACCGCGACAATGCAGGAAATCGACCGCAACGTGGTCGGTATCCACAATGCGTATGAACACACGCTTGCAGCGTCCGAGATCACGGCAAAATCGGAACAGCAATTGCGTGACGTGGTGGGACAGCTGACCGGATTGGTGTCACGGTTCAAGGTTTGAATGTTCAAGATGTAACGGTTCGGCATCTCGCCGAACACGCGCTAGCGGCTCAGGCCGCTGTAGCAGGAAGGGACATCAGCAACGGGGCGCCCGTTGCGAAAACGCAGTCTGCAGTGCAAGAAAGTTGATGTGTTGGCGGCAACAGGAGCGATCCCGTTGCCGTTTTTTTTACCCGCGCAGCACCGTCATCGCCTGCTGGCGCAAGGCGTGATCAGCCAGCACCAACGCCGTCATTGCTTCAACAATCGGCACCGCCCGTGGCAGCACGCAAGGGTCGTGACGACCACGACCGCGAAACTCGACCGGGTTGCCGTTGATATCAACCGACTGCTGCAACTTGGCAACGGTCGCGGTTGGTTTGAACGCGACGCGGAACACCACCGGCATGCCGGTCGAAATGCCACCGAGCACACCACCGTGGTTGTTGCCCTGCGTTTTGATTACGCCGCCGTCATTGATGAACGGATCATTGTG
>CAMLKQ010000033.1 GCA_946480585.1 uncultured Kangiella sp. | reverse complement strand
GCAATGGCGCCCATTTCCGGCCGCTTGCCTTTGTCGCGATCGCCGCCACAGCCAAACACCACGGCGACTTTGCCATGGCAGTGCAGGCGCAGCGCCATCACAGCTTTTTCCAGCGCGTCCGGCGTATGGGCGTAATCCACCACCACCAGCGGCTTGTCGCCGCCACCAAAACGTTCCATGCGGCCGGCAATCGGACGCACCGTGCCGAGCACACCGGCAACATCATCCAGCGCATAACCGTTGGCGCACAACGCGGTCAGTGCGGCCAGCAGATTGCTCAGGTTGAACTCACCGAGCAACGGGCTTTGCAACAGCTTGCGACCCCACGGCGTCACAATTTCCGCCAGGATGCCGTCATTGCTGTAATGAATGCGTTCGGCATGCACGCTGCCGGCAACACCGGGCATGGTGTGGGCACGGGTGCCGTAGGAATATTTCGCGGCGGTAATGGCGGTATCGGCGAGCAGTTCGCGGCCGAATTCGTCATCGGCGTTGATCACCGCGTGCTGCAAACCGGGCCAGACAAACAGCCGGCGTTTGGCGGCGCCGTAGGCGGCCATCGTGCCGTGGTAATCGAGGTGATCACGGGTCAGGTTGCTGAAAATCGCGGTGCGGAATTGCAGCGCCTCGACCCGGCCCTGATCGAGCCCGTGCGAGGACACTTCCATCGCGGCGGCGCGGGCCCCCTGCTTGACGCCGTCGGCCAGCAAGCGCTGCAGTGCGATCGCATCGGGCGTGGTGTGCCGACCCGGCTGCAACGCGCCATACAAACCATAACCGAGCGTGCCGAGCACAAAGGTCGGGCCCTGCAAACGGGTCAACGCTGCCGCCAGCAATTGGCTGGTGGTGGTTTTGCCGTTGGTTCCGGTCACGCCATACAGCGGCAGTTTGCTGCTGGCATCGCCATACAGTTTCGCCGCCAGCGCCGACACCCTCGTGCGCAGATTCGGCACCGCGACGATTCGCTCATCGCCATTTGCCGCTTCTGTCAATGCGGCAACCGCACCTTTGGCGAACGCTTCGTTGATGAATTTGCGGCCGTCGGTTGTTGTACCCGCCAACGCGATGAACACATCACCAAACTGAACATCGCGGCTGTCCAGCGTCAGTCGACTGACCGGCACCGCGGCCAGCGCCGCCGGCACCAGCACGCGCTCGTCAGCGAGCAATTGTTGCAGGGTCAGATTGCCGTTCAACTCAGGCATCGTTGCCTCCTGCGGCTTGTTTTGTTGCGAGCGGTTGTTGGGCGACGCGGACCACCGACTCGTCATCCGGTGCCACGTTGATCAGGCGCAGCGCCTGCTCCATGACAGTGCTGAACACAGGCGCGGCAATGTCGCCGCCGTAGTGTTTTTCACCGTTCGGCTCGTCAACCACGATCACCATCGACAGGCGCGGCTTGTCGCACGGAGCGATACCGGCGAACACCGAGAAATATTCATCGCTGTATCCACCGGGCACCGCTTTGTGCACGGTGCCGGTCTTGCCCGACACGCAATAGCCACCGACTTTTGCCTGCTTGCCGGTGCCGCCGTCTTTGACCACTTCTTTCATCATCGCCAACACTTGTCCGGCAACGCGCTCGTCCACCACCCGCTCGCCGATCACGCCGTCTTTGACTTTCAACAGGCTGACCGGCCGCTTGATGCCGCCGCTGGCGAGCGTGGCGTACACGCTGGCGAGTTGCAGCGGGCTGGCGGTCAGGCCGTAACCGTACGACGCAGTGGCCAATTCAAATTTTGACCAGCGCTTGTCGATCTTCAGCCGGCCGCTGGTTTCGCCCGGGAAACCGGTACCGAGCGGCAGGCCCAAACCAAACCGTTGATAGGTGCCGAGGAACTGCTCTTTCGGCAAACTGAGCGCCATTTGGGCGACACCGACGTTGCTCGATTTGCGGATCACACCGGTGACATCGAGCACGCCGTAATTGTGAATGTCGCGCACCCAGGAGCCACCAACCCGCATCTGGCCCGGCCGGGTATCAATGACCGTGCCTGGCGAATACTTGCCGGATTCGAGCGCACTAATCACCACCAGCGGTTTGACAGCAGAACCGGGCTCAAACATGTCGGTGATGGCGCGATTGCGGGTCGCACCTTTCGGCCGATCGTTGCGCTTGTTCGGGTTGTACGACGGCCAGTTTGCCATCGCCAGCACTTCCCCGGTTTCAACATCAAGAATCACCGCCGAGCCGGCGCGGGCGCGGTGTTTTTTCACCGTGTCGCGCAGCTCGCGGAACGTCAGCGTCTGCAAACGGCTGTCGATGGACAGCAGAATGTCCTGACCCGGTTCGGCATCCTTGACCACGCCTTTGGATTCGATCACCCGGCGTTTGCGATCCAGAATCTGCCGCTCGGTGCCGTGGGTGGCGGTCAGCTGCTCATTGAACGCCCGCTCGATACCCTCGATTCCTTGCTCGTCGATATTGGTGAAGCCAACCAGATGCGCCGACACTTCGCCGGTCGGATATGAACGGCGGTATTCGCGAGTCAGGTGCACGCCCGGCAGATCGAGCTGACGAATCAATTGCGCAACGGTCGGCTCCAGTTGCCGTTTGGCCCAGACGAAATGCTTGTTGGCATTGCTGTCGACCAGTTTGTTCAAGGCTTTGGTTTTCAAGCCGAGCATGGCGGCCAACTGATGCCAGGCCGTGCTGTCGCGCATACCTTCG
The DNA here is from genome assembly GCA_946480585.1 of uncultured Kangiella sp. Next base: position 10,154 of record CAMLKQ010000033.1, on the reverse strand, counting down.
ACATCGTGCTTGTCGATGATTTCTTTCGGATCGAGAAACACCGACGCCACTTCCAGCGACACCGCCAGTTCCTGACCGTTGCGATCAAGAATGCTGCCGCGGTAGCTGGCAATGGGCGCATCGCGCAGCGCCCGCGCGGCGCTTTCTTTTTGCAGAAACGAGTGCTCGACCAACTGCAAATAGCCAGCCCGTACACCGAGCCCGACAAAACCGAGCACCAGCACGCCGCCCAAGAAATAGAAGCGCCAGTTGTGCAGCGGATAATTGCGCCGGGTGTCGGCACTGGCTTTCGCGCCGCCGGATTTCAGATTGCTGCTGCTCATCGCTTTGGCAACCGGGCTTTTCGCGGGCGTTTTCTTGTCGGCGGCAGTCATTGTTCCACCACCCGTTCGTTTTCAACGCCCACCCGTTCCATGCCGAGCTTGGTCTTCGCCACGGTTTCAACGCGGCCGTGTTCAGCCAGTGCCGCTTGACCGAGTTTCAGGCTGCGAAACTCGCTGTCCAGATCATCACGCTGCTTTTCCAGCGCTTCCAGTTCGGCGCGAGCCATCCGGGTCTGGTGCGCACTCCAAACGACAGCGAGCGCCGACAGCAAGGTCAGTAGCGCCAGCAAGGCCACACCAATACCAAAGCCACGCAGACTGGTCAGCATGGCTTTGAGCAAGGAGGGCATATTTGGCGTCGCGCTCATCAGAGCTTCTCCGCGACGCGCAGCACCGCGCTACGTGAGCGCGGGTTACGGGCAATTTCTTCTTTGCTCGGCAGGATCTTGCCGAGTGATTTGATGCGGGAATGGATCTCGCTGGCTCGAATCGGCAGATCTTTCGGCAGATCGTCGCCTTTGGCTTCGCGCTTGAAATACTGTTTGACGATGCGGTCTTCCAGCGAATGGAAGCTGATCACGGCAACGCGGCCACCTGGCGCCAAAACTTCCAATGCTTGCGGCAAGACCCGCTCGACTTCGCCGAGTTCGTCGTTGACGTGCAGGCGCAGTGCAAGAAAGGTGCGGGTGGCCGGATGCTTGTGTTTTTCGTGACGCGGCAGCGCGTCGGCAACGATGTTGGCGAGTTGGACCGTACGGGTGATTGGCTCAACCGCGCGCGCGGCGACAATGGCGCGGGCAATGCGGCGCGACTGGCGCTCTTCACCGAGGCGATAGAGCACATCGGCGATGGTTTCATCCGTCGCCGTGGCGAGAAAGGCGGCTGCGCTTTGTCCCCGCGTGGGATCCATGCGCATGTCCAGTTCTCCGTCACGCATAAAGCTGAAACCGCGCGCCGCTTCATCCAGTTGAGGCGACGACACGCCCAAGTCCATCAACACGCCATTGACCTTGCCGGTCATGCCGCGCCGTGCAATCAGTTCGGCGAGCTGCGAAAACGCGCCCTGCTCGATCGAAAACCGCGGGTCGGCGCCGAATTTTTCCTGCGCCGCCGCAATCGCCTGCGGATCTTTATCAATGCCGAGCAGCCGGCCCGCAGGTCCCAGCTGCTGCAAAATCAAACCGCTGTGGCCGCCGCGACCAAAGGTCGCGTCGACATAAAAACCATCGGCACGCACCGCCAGCGCTGCCACCGATTCGTGCAGGAGTACCGTCTCGTGCATGGGTCTGTCCCCTTAGAACGAGAGCGCTGGCAAATCAGCGGTATCGGTACCGTGCGCTTCGATGTCGACCCGGATCTGTTCATCCCAACGGATCGCATCCCAGAGCTGGAACACCTTGCCTTGGCCGACCAACATCGCATCCTTGGTCAAGCCGCACTGCTCGCGCAGCACCGCCGGCAACAGCATGCGGCCGGCGCTGTCGAGTTCCACTTCACTGGCAAAACCCATCAGGATGCGCTTGATGCGCTGGTGCACCGGGTTGGTGTTCGACAACTTCTCGAGGTCTTGCTCGAGCCGCTCCCAGGCCGGCATCGGAAACACCAGCAGGCAAGGCAGGCTCAAATCACGGGTGACAACCAGTTGGCCGGCGCAGAGGTTTTGCAAGGCGTCACGGTGCCGGGCCGGCATGGCGATGCGGCCTTTGGCGTCTACCGAGATGGCACTTGCCCCGCGAAACACGACTGTCCTGTCCTTCCGTCACTGGTTTAGGTGCGCTGGCTACATGTCGATCCACAAATCGACACGTTTCCCCACTTTTCGCCACTATAGAAACGAGGTGGATCAGCGTCAAGCAAATTCCTGTTCAAAACCGGGGAAATAACGCTTGTGTGACAAGGACTTAGCGCTGGATCACAGCTTGTGGATAAGTACCAATTGGAAGGAAGAAAAGGAAATCAAAACCTTGTGCGCGGAACGTGAGAATTCACTTTAAGTTCGGTCAGGAAGCGCCTGCCTTGGCACACCGGAAAGAAGGGGAAAGAAAAGTTGGGAGTCGGCCGATAAGCCGGATTCTGTCGAGGACAGTCATTCCTCTGGGCCGCCTGTCACCAGTCGGCTCAAGCAACCTACCCGCGTCCAGCGCGGGCCACGCCATTGGACGCCTATTTGGTCTTGCTCCGGGTGGGGTTTGCCGTGCCATCGCCTGTTGCCAGGGACGCGGTGCGCTCTTACCGCACCATTTCACCCTTACCTGCGACCGTTTCCATTCTGTTGCCAGAATGGACAAGCCACATCGGCGGTATCTTTCTGTTGCACTTTCCATCGGCTCGCGCCGTCCAGGCGTTACCTGGCACCCTGCCCTATGGAGTCCGGACTTTCCTCCAGCACCTTGCGGCACCAGCGACTGTCTGGCCGACTCCCAGCCGCGATCTTAGCCGAAAGCCGGCACCGGCCGCAGCGCGAATTTCCGTTTGCGACAACAATCGTGCAGAAAGTGAGCGCTCAGCCATCAAGCAATTTTATAACGACAGCTTCGCCCGCAGGGTTTTCAGTAGCGCCTCTGCTGCTGCCGGCGCATACGTCAACGCCGGCACCTTGCCCCATACCGGCGCCGGCCACGCCGCATCACCCACTTTGCGCACGATGTGGTGGATATGCAGCTGCGGCACCATATTGCCGAGCGCCGCGACATTCAATTTGTCGCCGGCAAACTGCTGCATCAGCGCTTCGCCCAGCGCACAGGACTCGGCGAGAAACTGCGCGCGGTCAGCCGCATTCAGCTCATAAATCTCGCGCAGATTCGGCCGGCGCGGCACCAGAATCAGCCACGGAAAATTGCTGTCGTTCATCAACAATACGCGGCACAGCGGCCAGTCGCCGACGACCAGACAATCGGCGGCGAGACGTTCATGCAAAACGAATTCGGTCATGGATTTCTGCCCCGCTACTTAGCCGCCAGAAACGATGCGCATCGCTTCGGCACAGAGGTAACCGCCGTAGGTGCCAAGCACATAACCGAACACCGACAACAGCACACCGACTGGCGCCAAGGACGGATGGAACGCGGCGGCAACCACCGGCGCCGATGCGGCGGCACCGATATTGGCCTGCGAGCCAACACACAGGAAGAACAGCGGCGCGCGTATGAGTTTGGCAACGATAAACAGCAGCGCACCGTGGGTCAGAATCCAGAACAGGCCGACGAAGAACAGCTGCCAGTGATCGGCCACGGCAGCGATATTCATCTGCATGCCGACGGTGGCGATCAGGATGTACAGGAAGCCGGAGCCGAGTTTGGAAGCACCAACGCCTTCGAGATTGCGGGCGCGGGTAAACGACAGGCCAAGGCCGCCGGCGGTGGCCAGAATCACCACCCACAGGAAGGTGCTGTCGAGGCTCCAGGTCTTCAGGTACGGCGCGTGTTCGCCAATGTATTTCGCGATGCCGCCGCCAAGCCAGTGCGACAAACCGGTCACCCCAATCGCAAGGCCGACCATGATCATCAAATCATTCAAGGTCATTTCGCGCTTGTGTTCGGCCTGGAATTTCTCCACCGTCGCACGCACTTCATCAATCGCGCGGGTGTCGGCTTTCAGCCAGCGATCGATGCGCTCGGCATTGCCGATCAGGAAGAACAGGAACGCCATCCACAAATTGCCGATGACGATATCGATGGTCACCATCACCGAGAACAGATCGCCCGGCGTGTTGTAGGTTTCGCGCAGTGCGGCCTGGTTGGCGGCGCCACCAATCCAGCTGCCGGCAATGGTGGCAAGGCCACGCCAGAGCGAATCCGGATCACCGCCAGTCACCGCTTCCGGCGAAATCAGCGAGTAAATGAACAGGATCAGCGGGCCGCCGATCATCACGCCGAGCGTGCCGGTCAGGAACATGATCAAGGCTTTCGGTCCGAGCGCAAACAAACGCTTCAGATCGACGCTCATGGTCAGCAGCACCAAACTGGCTGGCAGGAAATAATTGCGCGCGACCAGATAGAGGTTGGAAGCGCTGCCATCAATGATGTTGAAGGTGTTCAGCAGCGACGGCAGGAAGTAACACAGAAAAATCGCCGGCACATAGGTGTAAAACGCTTTCAGCGGCGTCCACTGGCTGCGTGAGGTGCTGAAGACGAGCGCCAGAATCAGCGCCAGCAGGCCCATCACGACGACGTCATTGCTAATCAGGACAGTGCGTTCCATCTTTCTCGATCTGTGCAGAGGGTGACAAACAAACGGCGCCGTGAAGGCGCCGTCAGGCGAGTACGAACGAATGCGGCGTGGCGCATCGGTCGGTGACAATGGCGGCGACTATACCACGCACATCGCGCAGCGCCGTGAGCCCGTCCACGCCACCGTCCGCGCTCCAGCCAACATGCTGCGGCGCAGCATGTTACGGCGTTGCAGCAGCCGGCACGCGCGTCACCACCTGCACCCGTTGGCCGCTGCCGACCACCGCCACCGCTTTGATTTCGATCAGCGCATCCGGCATCAGCAAGGCAGGGGTGCCAATCGCGGTCCATGCCGGGTAATGATTTGGCATGAATTCATCCTTCACCTTGCCGACCTTGTCCAGCTCGGCAATGTTCAGGTGGTAGCTGGTCAGCTCAACCACGTCATCAAGGCTGGAACCGGCCGCTTCCAGCACAGCCTTCAAGCGGGTGAATACCGCCCGGGTCTGGCCTTCGATATCGTTGGCGCCCGCCCCGGCCCCGGGCTGGCCCGACACCCAGATGGTGTCGCCAACCCGCGCCGCTTGGGCGTAATGCCACTGCTCATAAACCCGTTGGGTATTGCCGGGATTGACCAGATACTTGCTGACCGCCGGCTCGGTGTTGAACCCGCCGCCGGCGCAGGCGCTCAGCAGACCGGCCATGGCCATCAACCACAGATTTTTCATTGCCCGCACTCCTTGAAAAGGCTCGGTTGCCTCCGGTCGCGACAATGCCACACGCCCGGCCGGCCCGGCAGCAAAGGTAAATTTTTGCCAAACCGGCAAACTATTTGCCGGCCGGCAACGACAATCAGCACAGACGAACCGAAAACGCAGTTCACACCAAAAACGGATAACCATGTTCGGAATAGCAGACGACGGCGAACTGATTGCCAAGGCGCTGGGGGGATCACAGCGCGCCTGGCTGAGTCTGGTTCGCCGCCATGAGAAGCGGGTTTACAACCTCGCCTACCGGATGACCGGCAACCGGCAGGACGCGCTCGACCTGATGCAGGAAGCGTTTCTGGCGGTGTACCGCAACCTGCCGAATTACCGGGCCGAGGGCGTATTCGCTGCCTGGCTGCTGCGCATCGTCGCCAACCGCGCGGTCGATTTCCTGCGCCGGCGGCGCGGCAACCCGCTGCACAAGGCAGCGGAAGTGGATGAAGACGTGATCGTCGCCGATGACAGCAGTCATCGCAGCGTCGAACAAGACAGTTTGCGCAGCACGTTGCTGAGGCTGATGGCGCAACTGAGTAACGACCAGCGGTTGGTGGTGGAACTGAAATTCTTCCAGCACCTGACGTTCGAGGAGATTGCCGGCCAACTCGGCATCCCGGAAAACACCGCGAAAACCCGTTTGTACACCGCACTGCAGAAGCTGCGGGGGAATGAGGAACTGAAACATGCGTTGTGAAGAAGCCGGCCCACTGCTCAGCGATTACCGCGAGCATCTGCTGCCTGAAGCCACGCAGCAGCAACTGTCTGATCACCTGGCGCAATGCCCGCATTGCCAAGCCGATTTGGCGATGCTGGATACGCTCAGCGCTGAGGCGCGCCAGTGGCGCGATCTGCCGGTGCCGGAATGGAATCGCACCGCCTTCGCCGTGCCGGAAAAACAGCGCGGCCAATGGTTGCCGTGGCTGTCGATGGCAACCTCGGCGCTGTGCCTGCTCTTGGTCGTCGCAAAGGTGGATGTGCAAAGCGATGCCAACGGGTTCCGGATCAGTTTCGGTGGCAGCAAAGCCACCAGCGGCGACGTGTTGACCGCCGATGCGCTCGAACAGCGGCTGAACCAGTTCAAGGAACAGCAGCAGCTGACCGTGACAAACCAGCTCGCCGCCTGGGACATCAGCCGGCAGCAGGACAACCAGAAAATGATGACCGCGGTGGTGAATTACGCCCGCGAGCAGCAGCAACAGGATTTGGCGCAATGGGTCGATTACTGGAAGACCGTGCGCGATCAGGATCAGGCGTTGCAGGTGAAAGCCTTCAGCGATCTGTTGACCACTCAACAGCAAAGTCGACTTGAGTTGCGCGCGCTCAAGGCCTCGTTGCAAACCACCACCGACTCGGAGGTTTTATGAACCGTCGTTCCTTCAAGGTCCGCTCATTTCTGACTGCACTGATCGCAGCCGGCGCGACCGCCCTCAGCACCGGCAGCATCGCTGCCGACAGCAAAACCTACAGCGCGATCAGCAAAGACGTGCAGATCCTCGGCCAGGTGTTTGAAACCGCCACCGCGCCGAAATCCCGGCAAGGTCGCTGGGAGCATGGCGGCGTCAATATCGAAGGCGTTTACCTTGCCGGTCAGGGCATGGTGTTTGAAGTGCATCTGCCGGGCGCCCATTACGGTCACGTGTTCGGCACGCCGATCGCCCCGCTGGCGCCGTTGCCGCCCATGCCGGTAGTCGCCTTCGATGACGAAGAAGGCACGCCGGCACCGGAAGTGGAATTCGACACCGAAGAAATGGAAGCGGTGGTCGAAGAAGCAATGGAAGCCGCCCAGGAAGCGATGAGCGAAATGGGCTACGGCCGCGGCATCGACAAGCAGACGCAGGACCAGCTGCGGGCCTTGCGCGACGCCCAGCGCAAAGCCGCTCGCGACTACCGCGATCAGCAACGCGCCTACGCCGACGCCGTACGCAAAAACAAGGACATGAGCCAGAGCGAGCGCGACAAGCAGAAAGCGGCGCTGGAAAAATCGCGGCAAAGCTTTGAAGCGGCCCAGCAGCAATTCCGCAACAAGGCCGAAGCCCTGCGCAACGAACAGAAGCAGCAGTGGCAAGCCAAGGTCAAGGAAACCGAAGACCAGCTGCTCGATACGCTGTGCAGCTATGCTGGCTCGACTCGTCGCTTGGGTGCCGGCGAGCATGTCACGCTGATACTGAAAGATGCGGCCGGCGAGAGTGACGCCAAGCACAAGATCTGGGTGATCAAGAAAGCCGATCTGGATGCTTGCGCAACCGGCAGTCAAACCGCTGGCGTGCTGCAGAAGAAAGCGATCAGCTACAACTTCTGATCAGTGTTTGTCTGATTGGTGTTCACCAGAACAGCCGTCTATTCGAAAGTTGTTCAAGAAGCAGAAAGGGGCGCCTCGCGCCCCTTTCTGTTAGCCGATTGCTGACCAAGCAGATGCCGTCATCGTCTGCCGACTGGGTCAGCGCCACTCTCGCCGAGCAAAAAGGATTCTCAGCCCATGCCAACCCGTCACACGCCAGCGCAGCGCTCGTCTTTGCTGCTCCCGCTTGCCCTCGCCATGCTCTGCGCGACCACCGCAGCAGACACCACGAAAACGCCGTCACGCTCCGCGCAGGTTGATGCCCTGTTTGCCGATTACGAGAAGCCGGACTCACCCGGTTGTGCGCTGGGCGTTATCCAGAATGGTCGGCTGGTCTACGAAAAAGCTTATGGCTTGGCCAGCCTGGAGCATCGACTGGCAATCAACCCCAGTCAAACCGTGTTCGACATCGGCTCGACGTCCAAACAATTCACCGCCGCCATCGTATTGCTGTTGGTGCAAGACAAAAAACTGACCCTGGATGACGACATCCGCAAATACCTGCCGGAAATACCCGATTACGGCCACACCATTACCGTGCGCCACTTGCTGCACCATACCAGCGGCCTGCGTGACTACATTGTGCTGCTAAACCTCGGCGATATCGCGTTTGAGGACCACACCACCGAAGCTCAGGCATTGGCCGCGATCGCCCGGCAGCAAGCACTGGACTTTGTTCCGGGCAGCGAGCACAGCTACAGCAACACCGGTTACTTTCTGCTGGCCCAGATCGCTCAACGCATTGTCGGCAAACCCCTGCGTGAAATTGCCGAAGCGCGCTTGTTTGCACCGCTCGGCATGCGCGATACCCGCATTCTCGACAACCACAAAGCGGTGATCCACAACCGGGCAACCGCTTACGAGAATCTGGGCGAGGCCGGTTTTGCCGTGCAGATGTCGGACTGGGAGCAGACTGGCGATGGCGCTGTGCAGACAACCATCACCGATCTCGCCAAATGGGATCAGAATTTTTACCAGACCGCAGTGGGTGGCCGCTGGCTCATCGAGCAACTGCAGCTTACCGGCACACTCAATGATGGCCGCGCCATCAACTATGCCCGTGGCTTGATGGTCAGTGATTATCACGGCCAACCGCTGGTCATGCATGGCGGTGCCTGGGCCGGCTATCGCGCCGAGTTGCTGCGCCTGCCGCAGCAACAATTTTCCGTTGCCGTGCTGTGCAATGTCGACAGCAGTGACCCCAGCCGGCTGGCACGGCAAGTGACCGACATTTACTTCGCGGACCTGCTGAAGCCCACAGTGCTGGCAGCAAATAGCACTGCGAACAGCACAAGCAATCCGCCGACACCAGCCAGCGGCAGTCAGATCGCAGTCACCAACCCGGAACGTTACACCGGCATGTACTGGGCACGGAGCAACGGCCTGCTGCGTCGCATTGAATGGCGTGAAGGCAAGCTCTGGTATGTGCGCAATGCCAATAACGCGTCCGAGCTAGCCCAGAACGGCGAGCGGCTGGTCATGCTCGGCGTGCCGCGCCCTGCCGAGCTGCGGTTTAGCACCGACACCAACGGCATGCGCCGTTTGCAGTTGTCGGCAGATGATGAGATCACCGAATTTGAAGAAGTCAAAGCCTTTGCACCCACGGCAGCGGAGCTCAGTGCGTTTGCGGCGGACTTCCACAGCGTGGAGCTCAACACGAACTGGCAGTTCACGGTGAAAGATGGTGCGCTGACCGTGCTGCAACCCCGCGGACCTGCACTGCCCTTGCAACCCGCGTTTGTCGATGCCTTTACCGTCAACGGTGCGCTGCTGCGCTTCCAACGCGACGCCGACCAGCGCGTCACCGGCTTCGCGATCGATGTCGGCCGTGCCAAAGACATGAAGTTTGTCCGGCACGCCGATTGACGCAAGCGCTATCGCAAACCCAAACGGCAGCGAAAACAAAGCCCGACATTAACGTGCCGGGCTTTGTTTTTATCAACTAGTGCCGCACCGGCAGCACCAAGCGCGATTGCTTGCCGCTGCTGTACGGAACGGTCAGCTGGTAGTAATTCAGCGTTGGTGCGCTGTATTGCGGGTCGGCGGTGTCGATCGCCAGCGCCAGCCGGTGACCGGCCGGCAGATCGTAAGCGGTGGCGATCAACTCAATCTGCACTTTCCGATCCTGACCGGGCACCGCGTCGAGCACCGTCACCGGTCCGTGCGTGATCAAGGTGCCGACACCCCAGTTGTCCAGATCGTACAGATAGGCGATGGTCTGGAAGCGCTCGTTGCTCGGCCGCAGCCACAGCTCCAGTTGCGGAATGCCGCGGATGCGCTGGGTTTGATCGAAGCGGTCGGATTCATAGACGATTGCCAGCGCGCGGTTGATGCCGGGAATGAACGCGGTGATCGGTGCCTGCAAGTGCGCTTCAAAGGTGGAGCTGATCACGGGAATGCCCGCCGTCGCGCCTGACAACAGCCCGGCACTGAATGTGTTGCTGGCGTTTGCGCTGCTTGGGCTGCTGCGCAAATCACCGTTACTGAACCAGCCGCGCGGACCGAGATAAAAGGTCTTGTCCTGCACCTCGGCACTCGGCCAGTCGGCGAACGTGTCGCG
>CAMLKQ010000032.1 GCA_946480585.1 uncultured Kangiella sp. | reverse complement strand
GAACGCAGCCCGTTGATGCCGCAGGCGCCGCTGGCGCGGGCGCAGGTGATGCAGTGGCTGTTCTTCGAGCAGTACAGCCACGAGCCGTATATCGCCACGGTGCGGTTCTGGCAGAAATTCACCGCGAATCCGGCCGCGTACGCTGCCGACATCGCCCGTTGCCGGCCGAAAGGCGAGAAGGCGTTGCAGGTGATGGACGATCATCTGGCTAACAATGTCTTCTTTGTCGACAACCAATACAGCATCGCCGATATCGCGCTCTATGCTTACACCCATGTCGCGGAAGACGGCGGCTATCAGCTCAATCGTTACCCGGCTGTTCAAGCCTGGCTGCGCCGGGTTGAACAAACCCCACGTTTCATTCCGATCACGGCCTGAGTGTTGAGGCGGAGGAAAAACCTGTGCTGCGCACTGTCATCAAAACATTCCAGTTGCTGAACTCGGAAACCGGGCCGTGGCAACTCGCGTTCGGCGCCAGCTTCGGCATGGTGCTGGGGCTGACGCCACTGCTCAATCTGCACAATCTGCTCGTGCTGCTGCTGATCTGTTTGCTGCGGGTCAACATCAGCTTTGTCCTGCTGTTCATGGGCCTCGCGGCGGGTTTTGCTTATTTGCTCGATGGTTATTTCCATCAGCTCGGTTACCAGCTGCTGAACAGCGAGTCGCTGATTCCGCTGTGGACCGATTGGTACAACCATCCGCTGCTGCGCTGGAGCCAGTTCAACAACACGGTGGTGCTCGGCAGTCTGGTCGGTGCACTGATCGCGTTCCTGCCGCTCGCTCTGCTGGTGCGGCTGCTGGTGGCGCAGTACCGGCAGCGCTTGCAGCAAAAGCTGGAGCAAACCCGATTCATGCAATTGTTGAAGGCCTCGCGGTGGACTGAGGCTGTCACCAAACTGGGAGAATAACGATGACCGACACCACGACGGCAACGCCGCCGGTTGCGGCCGCGACTCCCGCGCCGGCTTCACCGACGCCGCCGGAAAAAAAAGCGGGCGGTGCGCTCGCCTGGTTCCGCTGGCAGGGCTTGCTGGTGTTTCTGGCGCTGGTCGCCTTGATCGGCGCGCTGTACTGGTTTTTTGCCGATTGGCTGATCAAGCGCAGCATCGAGCAAGTGGGCAGCGCATTTGTCGGCGCCAAGGTCGAGCTGGACCGGGCCGACCTGAAATTGTTCGACGGCGAGATCACGCTGACCCGGTTGCAGGTGACCAATGCCAGGGAGCCGATGCGCAACCTGATCGAACTGGCCGAGATACACGCCGGTATCGATTTGCGCCAGCTGTTCTGGCAACGCATCCATTTGAACGATGTCCGCGTCAGCGGCATCCAGTTCGATACCGCCCGTAGCAGCAGCGGTGCGATTCCGGGCAGCGAGCCGGCCGGCGTGATGAAGCTGTTGCCGGACATGGCGAATGTCGATTGGGCATCGCTCGGCAGCAAGGAAGGTGGCATGGCCTTTCTCGACTCGCTGGAGCTGGAATCCTTGCAGTCGGTCGAGCAATTGCGCGCCGAACTCGATGCCGCCAAGCAACGCTTCGAGCAGAAGCGGGCCGCGTTGCCGGACAGCAAGAAACTCGACGACTACAAGGTGCGCGCCAAGGCGCTGAAAATCGATCGCGACGCCAGCAAAACCGAGCAGGCATTGGCGCTGATCAAGAGCGCGAAAGAGATTGACGCGCTGCGCAAGGACATCAAGCGCGACACCGACGCGGTGAAAGCGCTGCGGGATGAACTGAAGCAAAGCCGCGAACGCTTGAAAGCGCAGTACGAAACGGTCAAGGCGGCGCCGAAAAAAGACATGGAAAAGGCGCTGGCCCAGCTCAGCGTCAACATTCCCGGCACCGACAAACTGGTCTCCGGCATGTTGGGGCCGGAGCTGGAAAACCGGCTGAATCAGGGCATGGATCTGTATCAGACCGCTGAGCCGTGGATCAGCAAGGCACGGGTGCTCGCCGGCCAGAATCCGAATGCGCCGCCGCCGCCGGCGCGGTTTGCCGGCATCACCGTGCATTTCCCGGAGGCTGATCCGCAGCCGGCGTTCTGGCTGAAAAAAGCCGCGCTCGACGGTCAGCTCGATGTGCTGGGTTGGCAGGGCAGTTTTGCTGGCGAACTGACTGACGTCAGCGACAGCCCGGCGCTGGTCGCAGAGCCGACCCGGTTGGCGCTGGATGGCAGCGGCAAGCAGGGCGGCACGCTTGCCTTGCAGGCCAGTCTCGATCGCCGGCAAGCCGCACCGATTGCCGATGCCGAACTGCGCTTCGAGCAGCTCGCGTTCCAGCCGCAGGTGCTGAGCGAACAGCCGTCGCTGCGCTTGTCGGCGGAAAAAGGCTTGCTCGCCGGCAGCGTCACGGTGGCCAGCAAGGCCGATTGGCTGAAACTGGTGACCAGCCTGAATTTCTCAGCGCTGCAGTTGAAGGTGGCGAGCGATCAGGACAACGAGATCGTCCAGGCGATTCTGGCCGAATTGGCGCAGACCGATGCCTTGCAGCTGTCGCTGTGGTTCGAGAAAGACGCCAGTGGCAGCCGGCAGGAACTCAAGAGTTCGCTCGACGATATCGTCAAGCAGGCGGTACGGCGGGTGCTGAAACGTGAACTCGACAAGAAGAAGGACGAGCTGCGTGCCAAGGCTGAAGCGAAAGTGCAGGCCGAACTCGCCAAGCTCGATGGTGCATGGCAGCAATTGTTGGCGCTGGACGGTCCGCTCGCCGAGCAGTTGAAACAGTTGGAAGCCGTCCTGCCCCGGAAATAGTGTCAGGGTGAGCAAATGATGTCGGCCGGGACCTCGCCATTGACGGTCCCGGCCGGCAAAAGTACCTGCCGGAATGGCCGGCTGGTCGGTCATGTTATGATGCCGCTCCGGAATCCCCCTGAAGCTGAGGAATGGAGCGGCCATGCCGTCGTTTGATGTGGTGTCGGAAATTGACCGGCACGAATTGACCAACGCCATCGACCAAGCCAAACGTGAGTTGGAAACCCGGTTTGATTTTCGCGGCACCGCGGCCGCCATCGAACCGAAAGAACTGGTGATCAAACTGGTCGCCGATTCGGAGTTCCAGCTACAGCAACTCGGCGACATCGTCACCCAAAAACTGACCAAGCGTGGCATCAGCCTTGGCTGCGTCGAATTTTCTGATCCGGAACCGTCCGGTCGCATCGTCCAGCGGAACCTTACCCTGAAAGAAGGGATCGAACAGGCATTGGCGAAGCAGATCAGCAATCTGATCAAGGACGCCAAGCTGAAAGTCCAGACCCAGATCAACGGTGACAAACTGCGAGTCACCGGCAAGAAGCGCGACGATCTCCAGGAAGTGATCGCCCTGCTGCGCAGCTCGGAAATCGAGCAGCCCTTGCAATACAACAATTTTCGGGATTGATGTTGTCGCAGCGTGACGGCCGCCACCCCCGAGCGCAACACCGGCGCCACCGACATGCTGTTGTTTCAGGTACCGAGTCAGGGAACACGCACATGAAAGACAAACACCAGAAAAGCATGCAGCAGAAATTTGTCCGTGGTTGGTTTGTGTTGCCGCTGTTGTCGTGGGCGGTCAGCAGTTTCGCTGCCGCGCCCTATTGCGTAGACGCGATCTGCCTCGGCGCCACCATCGATCAACTCAACGTCAAATGGAAACCGTTGCCGCCGACCACGCAGGAACGGCTGGACGCCGAGGCGATGTTGCGCGGTCAGGATGTCAAAACCATTTACCGTGAGCGCAACGAATTGCTGCTGGCCGCCGAGGCTACGCTGCGCGATCTGTACCCGTATGTCATTCGCCGGCAAGTGTTTGACAGCCACGTGCTGGAGAAACTGCGCGAAGTCAAAGCGTATTGTTCCTCGACCACGTTGACCGGTGAGGTGGTGGTGGAAGGCAAGGATCGCTTGTTCGTAACCTTGCGGGCGGTGCCGGACAATGGCGGTGTCGGCAAGCTGCGCGTGGTTGGCATCGAAAAGCAGTTTGACATCATGGCATCGTCGCTGCGTCCGCAGGACAAACCCAAGGACAAGGCGATCCGCGCTGAAATGAAAGCGCTGTATCCGGATTTGGTCGAGCTGCGCGATCTCGACAGCACCCGTCAGTCGTCGGTGGAAGTCAGCATGGCCGGCGCCCAGATTGGTTACCGCTTCCATTCGGAAGTGTCGATTCCGCTGACCTTGCGCTTGCGTGACACGGCCGAAGTCGAAATGCTGGAAGAGTCAGCCAACGCCAGTCCGCAGTGCAAAAAAGCGTTTGCCAGCGAATGAGTGCATTCAATCTGGCCGGAAAGACGGTCTGGCTGACCGGCGCCTCATCCGGTATTGGTGAGGCGCTGGCCATCGCGCTGTCCGCGGCCGGTTGCCGATTGCTGCTGACGGCGCGCTCGCTCGACAAGCTGGCAGCGGTGCAGGCGCGTTGCACCGAACCGCAGCGCCATCAACTGGTGCCGATGGATTTGGCTGCAGTGGATGACATTGCGGCGCGCGCCGCGGCGGTGCTTGTCGAGCATGGTCCGGTCGATATCCTGATCAACAACGCCGGCATCGGTCAGCGCGCCAGCGTGCTCGAAACTTCTCTGGCCGTCGAACGCCAGATCATGACGCTGAATTATCTCGCTGTCGCCGAACTGACCCGCGCCGTGTTGCCGCAGTTGCTGCAACGGCCGCAGGCAATGGTGGTGTCGATTGCCAGCGTCATGGGCAAGTTCGCGACACCGCGCCGTTCGGCCTACTGTGCGTCCAAACATGCAGTGGTGGCGTTCATGGACTCGCTGCGCGCCGAGTTGCACGGTAGTGCGGTGAAGGTGTTGACGGTGTGTCCGGGCTACATCAACACACCATTCTCACTGGCCGCACTGAAAGGTGACGGCACGCCGCAAGGCCACATGGATCCGGGGCAACTGCGCGGCATGGCGCCGGCGCGCTGTGCCGAGGCCATCGTCAAGGCGATGCACAAGCAACAGGCCGAACTCTGGGTTGGCGGAAAGGAAATTTTTGGGGTTTACTTGAAACAGTTGTGCCCGCCCTTGCTGCGGCAACTGGTCAGTCGTGTCCGGGTCACCTGAACACGTCATTTCGCCGTACCGCGCCGGTCTGGCATCATGTCGCCCTTGGCGACGATTTTCTGAAGAACAAATGGGGTTTGCGTGCACAGTCTGATTGCCACCCGCTTCCCGCGGGACAAATTGCAGCCGGTCTTGCTGGGCTTGCCGTTTTTCCGCGAGCTGGCGGAAGACGCGCCGGCCGAACTGGAGCGCTTGTTGCCGCACACCCGTTTGCTGCTGGCGGACCCGGGCGAACTCATCATGCGCAAGGGCGAGTTCGATTCCTGGTGCTATTTCCTGCTCAAAGGCCAGCTGGCGGTGCAGGCGGATGATGGCGGCAAAGTTGTCGGTTACATCCAGCCGGGTGAAATGTTTGGTGCGCTTGCGATAATGCGTGACAGCGAGCGCAGCGCCAGCATTGCCGTGCGTGGCAGCGACAAGGAAAAAGATCGGGCGATTCTGTTTGGTCTGGATTTCTCGCCGTTTGGTGAGCTTGATGATTTTTCCCAAGTCAGTCTGGCGACCAAGCTGAAGTTCTTCCAGCTGGTTGTCGAGCGCACCGAAGCGCGCTTGCACGCCTATGAGCGTGAGATGCCCGGCACGGATCTCGGCGTCCGCTTGGCGACCTTGCCGGTGTTTCATGGCGCCGCCGACAGTCTGGCGCAGCTGCAGTATCTGCATCAGCGCGCCGACGCGTTGGCGGATCTGTTGGCGGAATGGAACTTGACGCTGGAAAACCTCGACAATTACCAGCCGATCCGCGAGCTGCCGCGTGCCGACGTGTTGGCGGATATCGAACGGCTGTATTTCGGCTGAGTGCCGAGATGGCGGCAATCGTGATGCCGTGCCGCATTCGGCGCGGCCTGGCGCGCAGCGCGCGCGCGGCCACGCAGTGGCTGTGTGCCGCTGTCATGCTCGGTGCAACGGGGCTGCCGGCCGTTCAAGCGAGTGAGCCACCGGCGCTGTCGCCGGGTGCCGCTACGGAATTGCAGCACGGCCGTTATCTGACCTTGATCGCCGGTTGTCATGCCTGTCACACCGATCACGCTGGCGGTGGCGCTTATCTCGCAGGTGGTGCTGCCATTCAAACGCCGTTCGGCGAATTTTTTCCGCCCAATATCACCCCCGATCAGGACACCGGTATCGGCGGTTGGTCCGATGAAGATTTCCTGCGTGCGATGCAGCACGGTATCGCCCCGGACGGACGGCGCTATTTCCCGGTGTTTCCGTACACCAGTTACAGCCGGATGCGCGAAGCGGATGTTCTCGCCATCAAACATTACCTTGATCAGTTGACGCCGGTGCAGCAGCCGCGCCGAGCGCAACAACCGCGAGGTCTGGCCCGGCTTGATTCACTGCTGCCGGTGTGGCAACAGCTGTACCTCAGTCCGGAATGGACAGCACTGACGGCGACAGCGGATGCCGAACTGCAACGCGGTGCGTATCTCGTTGAAGCGATCAGCCATTGCGGTGAATGCCATAGCCGGCGCGATGTGCTCGGTGGCACCCGCCAGCGGCTGTGGCTGCGTGGCGCGCGCTTGCCGAGCGGCCATTGGGCCACCAATCTGACTCCGCATGCCGATGGCATTGCGGCCTGGGACGTCGATGAGCTGGCCGATTATCTGCGGCGCGGCCGTTCCGACATGGGCGCCAAGGCGCGCTATGAAATGCGCGAATTTGTCGATCAGGCCGGCCGCTATCTGAGCGAAGCCGATAGTGTCGCCATTGCCCGCTACCTGATGGCCTTGCCGGCGGCACCCGATCGCGAACCCTGTCGTTGGCGTGGTCCGCGCCCCGGTCGCTGCGTCGCTGGCGGGCACTGAAGCTCATGGCCACGCAGAAAGGTGTCGGCACGAAAGCTGATTGCAGTTGGTGCCTGCCGCATCATCAATGCGATTGGACGCTGGCGCAGGACACAACTTGAAACATCCACAGCGGTAGCATTTGGCTTGGCCCGGTCAGGTGGCGTTGCTACCATCGCGCGATTCCTGGATGAGTGAGCGGTGGTGTTGTGGCAGTTTCGTTGTTTGGCAAAGTGCGCACAATCGGCAAGGTGCTTGCCGGCGTTGGCTTGTTGTGGTCGTCGGTGCATGCTGCCGATGTCGTCCGACGCGAGCAGGGCCAGCTGGTGCTGGAAAACATTCCGGCGATCCCGGAAGCCATCCAAAGCCGGTTGCAGCAATACAACAATACCCGCAGTGCGACACTCGCCAGCTGGACGCCGGACAGCCGCCAGCTGCTGATCCGCACCCGCTTTGCCGAAACGCTGCAGCTGCATCTGGTGCAGCAACCGATGGGCGCGCGCAAGCAGCTGACGTTTTTCGCCGAACCGATACGTGGCGGTGACTACCAGCCGGGCAAGGACAGCACGGGCTTCTTGTTCAGCCGCGACAATGGCGGCGATGAAAACTACCAGCTCTATTTCTTTGACAACGCGACCGGCAGCAGCCGCCTGTTGACCGATGGCCAGTCGCGCAACCAGTCGGCCCGCTGGGCACCGAGCGGTCGCTTCTTCCTTTATTCGAGCAGCAAACGCAACGGCATTGATTTCGATATCTATCGCTACGATCTCGGTACACACAGCGAGCAGCGGATTTACGACAGCAAGGGTTCGTTCAGCACGCTTGACATCAGCGCCGACGAAAGCAAAGCGCTGCTGCTGCAGTATGTCTCGGCAACCGAATCGCGTCTGTTCCTGCTGGATCTCGCCAGCGCACAGGCGACGTCGCTGAATATCGGCGCTGGCCGCGTGTCCTACGGCGAAGCGTTGTTCAACAAAGAGGCCACCGGCCTGTTCCTGACGCTGGATGCCGGCAGCGAATTCCAACAGCTGGCGTTCTACGATTTCGAGCGTGGCCGCTTGCATACGCTGACGCCGGATCTGAACTGGGATGTCGGCAGCATCGCCTTGACCGCCGACGGCAGCACACTGGCGTACACGGTCAATGTCGGCGGCAGCGATGAAGTGCGTTTGCTTGATGTCGCCAGCCGCAAAGCATTGAAAGCGCCACAGCTGCCACCGGCGGTGGTCAACGGTTTGCAGTTCAGCCCGGACAGCCAGCAGCTCGCGCTGAGTTTCTCGGCCGCAAATGCACCGTCCGATGTCTACGTCTACAGCCTCAAGGCCGGCACGCTGACCCGCTGGACCGAAAGCGAGATCGGCGGTCTGGATGCCACTCAGTTTGTCCTGCCGAGTCTCATTCATTACCCGAGCTTTGATCAGCACAACGGCGCGCCGCGCCAGATCCCGGCGTTTGTCTACAAGCCGAAAACCAGCACCGGCAAGCTGCCGGTGGTGATCAATATTCACGGTGGTCCGGAAGGGCAGTACCGGCCGTTCTTCTCGGAGTTTGCCCAATACCTCAGCAGCGAACTCGGCATCGCTTTCATTGCGCCGAACGTGCGCGGCTCGAGCGGTTACGGCAAGAGCTATCTGGAGCTCGACAACGGCTTCAAGCGGGAAGATTCGGTCAAGGACATCGGTGCCTTGCTGGACTGGATCGCGAGCCAACCGGATCTGGACAAGGACCGGGTACTGGTGATGGGCGGTTCGTACGGCGGCTACATGACGCTGGCGTCGATGGTGCATTACAACGAACGGCTGAAAGGCGGCATCGACATCGTCGGCATCAGCCACTTCGTGACATTTCTGACCAACACCAAGGGCTATCGCGCCGATCTGCGCCGGGTTGAATACGGTGACGAACGCGATCCGACCATGCGCGAATTCATGGAAAAAATCGCGCCGCTGAACAATGCCGGCCAGATCAGCAAACCGCTGTTCGTGGTGCAAGGCCTGAACGATCCGCGCGTGCCAGCTTCGGAAGCCGAGCAGATCGTCGCCAAGGTGCGCGCCAATCAGGGGGAAGTCTGGTATCTGCTCGCCAAGGATGAGGGCCACGGTTTTGCCAAGAAAGCCAACCGCGAATTTTATCAAGCGGCGGCCGTAACCTTTATTCGTCAACACCTGTTGGGACAATAATGATGAACGCACGATTCTTGCGGCCGCTTGTCGGCCTGATGCTGGCGGCGGGGCTCAGTCTGCCGGTTGCGGCAGCGCCGGACCTGACCATGGAGCAGATCATGGCGCATCCGGACTGGATCGCCCGCTCGCCGGAGCAGCCGTATTTCAGCGCCGACGGCAAACAGATTTTCTTCCAGCAAAAAGCGGCCGGTAGCGAGCTGCGCGACCTGTACCGGATCAGCGCCGCAGGTGGCAGTGCGAGCCTGCTGAGCCCGGCCGAGCTGGTGCTGGCCGAAACCGACAACCGGATTTTTTCTGCTGACCGCAAACGGGTGGCGTGGATCCGCAGCGGCAACCTGTTCATCCAGCAGGGCAACACGCGTCGGCAACTGCTGGCGACCGGTGATGCCGGCGAGTTGCTGACTTTTGTTGGCAATGAGGCCATTGCGCTGCGGGACGACAACCGTGTGTTGCTGATTCAGTTGGCCGATGGCAGCCAGCGGGTGCTGGCCACGCTGAAAACCGATGACGACCCTGACACGGAAAAAGACAGCGCTGATTATCTGACGGCGCAGCAAAGCCGCTTGTTCGACATCATCAAGCTGCGCGAGCAGCGGAAAGTCGAACGCGAGTCGCGGCAAAAGGAACTGGCTGCGCAGGAGGGTAGCGTACCGGCGCCGATTTATCTGGGCAAAAACCGTGAGCTGAAAACGGTCAGCCTGTCGCCCGATGGCCGCTACCTTGTGGTTGGCACGATTGCGCCGAAACGTGATGGCCGTGCCGACAAGATGCCGCATTACGTCAGCGCTGACGGTTACGTCAAAATCGAAGACGTGCGCAGCAAAGTCGGCACCGATCAGCCGGATGACGAAGCCCTGTTCCTGATCGACTTGCAGGCTAATCGCAAAACCCAGCTGGCATTCGATCAGCTGCCCGGCATCAACGACGATCCGCTGTTGGCGCTGAAAACCGAACTGGCCAAGCGCGAAGGTCGTGACGAAAAGCCGGACGCGCCGAAGCCGGCGACCCCGCGTGCGGTTTATGTTCACGACGATTGGTCGAACGGCGAAAAAGGCGTGCGCTGGAGTCAGCGCGGCAAGCGCGTGGCGATCAACCTGTTCAGCTATGACAACAAGGATCGCTGGCTGGTCGAAGTGAAACTGGCCGATGCCAGCGTTCAATTGCTGCACCGGTTGACCGATCCGGCCTGGGTCAATGACAGCGAGTTCAATGAATTTGGCTGGCTGCCGGACGAGCAGGGCTTCTGGTATTTGTCGGAAGAAAGCGGTTACAGCCACCTGTATCTGCAGCGCAATGGCAGCACCAAGCAATTGACGTCTGGCCGCTTTGAAGTCAATCGGGTTCAGCTGAACCGCGACGGCAGCTGGTTCTATTACCGCGGCAATGAAAAGCATCCCGGCATCCACGAAGTCTATCGGGTCAGCGCCGATGGCAAGCAAAAGCAGGCGCTCACTGATCTGAATGGCGGCATCGAGTTCCAGTTGGCGCCGAACGACGACAAGTTGCTGCTGGTGCATTCCACTACCACCCGGCCGCCGGAACTGTTTGTGCAGTCGGCAAACCCTGGCGCCAAAGCCAAACAACTGACCGATACCGTCAGCAAGGCATTCGCCGCGATTGACTGGGTCAAACCGGAAATTATTGCGGTGCCATCCAAGCACGGCGCCGCGCCGATTTATTCGCGGGTGTACCGCAACGCTGCCACCGCGCAAGGTGAACGCAAACCGGCGGTGATGTTTGTGCACGGCGCCGGCTATTTGCAGAATGCCCATCACGGCTGGTCGGTGTATTTCCGTGAATACATGTTCCACAACCTGCTGCTGAAGCAGGGCTATGTCGTTATCGACATGGATTACCGCGCCTCGGAAGGTTATGGCCGCGATTGGCGAACCGCGATCTACCAGCGCATGGGCACGCCGGAGCTGGAAGACTATCTCGACGGCATTGATTGGCTGGTCGACAACGCCAATGTCGATCGCAACCGGGTCGGCATTTACGGCGGTTCGTATGGCGGCTTCATGACGTTCATGGCGCTGTTCAAGGCGCCGGACGTGTTTGCCGCCGGTGCCGCGCTGCGGCCGGTGACCGACTGGGCCCATTACAACCACGGCTATACCTCGAACATCCTGAACACGCCGCAGGTCGATCCGGATGCGTATGCCCGCAGCTCGCCGATCGAGTTCGCGGCGGCGTTGAAGCGGCCGCTGCTGATTTGCACCGGCATGCTCGATGACAACGTGTTCTTCCAGGACAGCGTCCGGCTGGTGCAGCGCTTGATCGAACTGAAGAATCCGAATTTCGATCTGGCCGTTTACCCGATTGAGCCGCACGGCTTCCGCGAGCCGGAAAGCTGGCTGGATGAGTACCGGCGCATCTACAAACTGATGGAGCGTGAGGTCAAAGGTCGCCAGCCATAAGCCGGCCAGCAGCAAGCTCAGGCAGCAAACCACGGCGGCCCCGGCTCTGGGGCCGCCGTTTTTTTGCCCGGTACATGGCGTTGGTGACCATGCCAGCTGGCCCGACAAGCCCTACAAATTGATACCAAAGCACGACGATTTCCTACTGGAGTGTCTCCGGACGCCGGCTCACACTGCGCGGGCCAAACGCTCTATGCGGCCGGCCGGGTTCAATGGATGACCCGTTTTGCGTCATAATCCTTACTTCCGCAGGTTACTCCCGTGCTCCTGAACGACATGCCGGAAAATCCCAATCTGTTGCTGGTCGACGACGACACCAAGCTGACCGAGCTGGTCGCCGCCTTTTTGCGTGAAAACGGCTATCTGGTCGAGGTCGAACATCGCGGCGATACCGCGATTGAGCGCATTCTCAAGGAGCAACCGCGGCTGGTGGTGCTCGACATCATGCTGCCGGGCGCGGATGGTCTGGCGGTATGCCGGGCGGTGCGGCCGAAATACAGCGGCCCCATCATCATGCTGACCGCGCTCAATGACGACATCGACGAAGTGGCCGGGCTGGAGCTTGGCGCCGACGATTACCTCGGCAAGCCGATCAAGCCGCGCCTGCTGCTGGCCCATATCCGGGCGCTGCTGCGCCGGTTCGATGAAGCCGAACTGGACAACGCCAATGCCACCGGCAAACCGGCTGGCAATCGCAAGCTGACGGTTGGCGATATCGTGCTGGACCAAGGTCAGCGTCAGGCGACCCGTGACGGCGTGGTGCTGGATCTGACCACTGCCGAGTTCGATCTGCTCTGGCTGCTTGGCCAGCATGCCGGCGAAGTGTTGAGCCGGGAAGAGATCCATCAGCGCATTTTCCGGGTCGAATACGACGGCGTTGATCGGACCATAGACTTGCGCATTTCGCGTATCCGCAAGAAGATAGGGGATGACCCCCGCTCGCCACAGATCATCAAGACGGTCCGTGGCAGTGGTTATCTGTTTGCTGCACGCTGACCCACCACACCCGTTTTGACGGGCGTGTCGATGCCGGGCCAGTCGCGGCTGGCCTGTCCCACCGGCACGGATGCTGAAAGCTGCCTCGTCAGCCTCGCCTGTGCACCTGCCAGCCCGGGTAGCAACACCGGTTTCTTGGAAGCGTGCACATGACCCGAACTTTTCTGCGTTGGCTTGGATTGCTGGCGGTAGCCAATGCGCTCGCGTATTTCGCGTTCGGTTGGCTCAATGTCTATCTGATCGAAAACTACCAGCTGCGCCGGGTCCGTGAGGAAGCGCACGCCATCATCACGGCCGAATTGCCGCGTTTCGACATCCTGCCGGAAGCCCAGTGGGAAGAAGCGGCCCGTACCGTGCACCAACGCTGGGGCGTGCCGTCGCGGCTGTCCAATGTCCAGTTGCTGCCGCCGACGGCCTGGCAGAACCTGGGCGTGTTCGATAACCAGGTCGGTTACGACTACAACTTCCCGGGCGGTGCGTTTGCCTACATGGTGCTGAAAGACAACAGCACCGTGCTTGAGATCGGCCCGTTGCCGGGCCTGATGACGCTGACCGCGCTCGACAACATCATCGGTATTTTGCTTTGGGGCGGTTTCAACTCCGCCATCCTGTTCCTG
>CAMLKQ010000031.1 GCA_946480585.1 uncultured Kangiella sp. | reverse complement strand
AACAGATCGATGCTGGTGTTCCACGCTTCGCCCCAGCCTTCGTTGCGATCCAGTTTCATTTCACCGGCGCGCAGCAACCAGCTTTCGTCGCCTTCCGGGCAACTGGTGAATGTGGCATCGGTCAGCGTGATGAAACCGTCTTCGCGAACGGCAAATTCGCTGGCCGAGCCGTGCATGCCGCGATCGGTCAGCCGGTATTCGGTGTCGCGCACGGTGGCGCTTTCGCGGTTCATGTCGGCGCTGAGTTCGCTGCCGCGCATTTCGATGTTGCGGTCGGTCAACACCACGTTGCCGCGCGCGTGCATCTGGCCGCTGGCGTCATCGAGCCGGGCTTCGTCGGCGGTCAGCGCGCGGCTGCCTTGTTCGATTCGGACATTGTCATGCAGCAGGATTTCGGTGTCCGACGGCATGTCGGTGTGGTCGGCGCTGGCCCGCAGCGGCGCGTCGGCCAGTGCGGGCGCATCAGCAGATGGCGGCGGCAACGGTTTGGCCACCGGACAATGCGCGAGCGGGTTGTCGCCGGTTTCCGCCGCCCTCACACCACCAACCAGCAGCAAGGCCGCCACGGCGCAGGCGAGCGGACAGCGGCCGAACCGGGCACGGTGGCTGGGGAGACCAAGAGAGTGACGACGTAGGGACACCGGGGGCTGCAATCGGGGCGACAGATAAGCCGGCCATGATACCCGAGCGTCGGCGCTATCTCGACTGTCCGCTTGTCCGGCCTGCGTCTGTCGTGACAAGGCCTTGGAATCGGCGCTCGGACTCAGAACCGGTAAGCAGTGGTGGTCATCAGCTTGGCGCTGGCGCGCATGGCGGACCGGATTGCAGTCGGCAGCGGCCGGGCCCCGCGTTGCTCAGCGGCATCGGCGTGGGCGACTTCAT
This sequence comes from uncultured Kangiella sp., assembly GCA_946480585.1. The sequence continues at coordinate 12,331 of CAMLKQ010000031.1, read as the reverse complement.
CCGCTTTCATCTGCGCGACGATCGCGCGGCTGCGCTGATCCTGCGCCGGCAGCGCCTGATTCGGGTCGGACAGGTGGCTGTCGAGATGAGCCTCGACCTGGCGTTCGGTTTCGACGACAAAACCGAGGTTCCAGCCGTCACCGGCGAGGCCGGCGCCGGCGCCGAGTGCGAAAGCGCCGCCAAACCACAGCGGATTGAGCCAGGAGGGCCGGCTGTTCAGTTCTTCCAGCCGGTCGGCACACCAGGCCAGATGATTGGCTTCGTCGGCGGCGGCGGCCAGCAGGTGGGCGCGCAGATTCTGGTCGCGGGCTGTCAGTGCCTGGCCAAGATAGAGCGCCTGGGCGCAAATCTCGCCAACATGGTTCACCCGCATCAGACCGGCGGCATGCTGTTGCTCGGTCGGGCTGAGCTCGGCGTCGGCGACGCCGTCGGCCGGGTTCGGCCGCGCCGCCGGCGGGTTGGCGAACAGCGTACGCAGCACCTGATCGGCGCCGGCGAGCACTTGGTCCAGCGTACTGAGCTGGCGATCGGAGGTCATGGTGAGGGTCCGGAGCGGCAGACGAATACTCGGGATCATACGCAATCCCGACCCTGGCGCGAGCTTGACCTGGGTCAATTTGCCGCAGCAGCGGGCAGGCAGCCATCGCCGACTGCCGCTACACTGGGCGCCAGTTGAGCGGATGCCGGCCACGCTGCGTATCAGCACAGGCCCTGATGCGAGGTCGCGCTCACCGTTTTTATCTCGAACCGTGGAGAGTCATGATGAAATCCCTGTTGCTGACTGCTGTGTTGCTGGCCGCTGCCGGTGCAGCCCAAGCCAATCCGGCTGAGGATCTGATGAAGAAGTACGCCTGTGTGGCCTGCCATGCCATCGACAATCAGCTGGTCGGCCCGGCGTACAAGAAAGTGGCGGAAAAGTATCGCGGCGACAAAAACGCCGAAGCGATGCTGGTGCAAAAAATCCTCAATGGTGGTGCCGGTACTTGGGGCCAGATCCCGATGCCGCCGCACAAGGGCCGGGTCACCGATGCTGAAGCGCTGACCATGGTCAAGCACATCCTGGCGCTGAAATAAGCGCCGCTTTGCCAGCGTGCCGACCCCGGCACTGGCAAGCCAGCAGGGCCGCAGGCACAATGGCGGCCCTTTTTTCTGGCTGCGATTTGGCAACATGAGTGAAGCCCGCGATCTGCATGATCTCAGTTTGTTGTTGCGCTGCCAGACGCCGCTGGTCGTGCTGGAAACGCGGGAAGAGCTGCGCGCGGTCGAGTTGCTGCGGCAGGCGCTGAAACAGCAACCGAAACCGTTTTTCACCTGGAGCGTGGTCAGCGGTCTGGCCCGTCAGGATTTGTCACTCGACAGCCAGAACGCGCCGGACGCCAGTGAGCCGCGCCGCTTGCTTGAGCACATCCGCAGCAGTCGTCACCCCGGCCTGTATGTGCTGTTCGATTTTCATCCCTATCTTGAGGATCCGGCGTTGATCCGGTTGATCAAGGAAATTGCGCTGGCGCATGAACAGCAGCCGCGCACCTTGATCTTCGTGTCGCACCAACTCGATCTGCCGGGCGAACTGAAACGCTTGTCGGCCAAGCTGGAGTTGTCGCTGCCGTCCAGCGACGAGATCCGCGCGATGATCGCCGAGGAGGCGCGGCGTTACAGCGAGCAGCACAGCCAGCAGCGTGTGCGGACCGATCGCGAGGTGCTGGACAAGCTCACCCGCCTGCTCAGTGGCCTGACCCACAACGATGTGCGCCGGTTGGCGCGCAACGTCATCTACGACGACGGCGCCATCAGCGAAGACGAGCTGCCGGAAATCAACCGCGCCAAATTCGAATTGCTCGACATGCAAGGCGTGGTGTCATTCGAATACGAAACGGCGAAATTTGCCGACGTCGGCGGTTTGCGCGTATTCAAGCGTTGGCTCACCGAGCGGCAGGTTTTCTTCTCCGGCACGCCACCGCAAGGGCTGGAAGCACCGAAGGGTGTGCTGCTGGTCGGTGTTCAGGGCGGTGGTAAAAGTCTGGCTGCCAAAGCCAGTGCCGGTTTGCTCGGCTTGCCCTTGCTGCGGGTCGATTTCGGTGCGCTGTACAACAAGTACCATGGCGAAACCGAACGCAATCTGCGCGAGGCCTTGAAACTCGCCGAAGCGGTGGCGCCTTGCGTGCTCTGGTTCGATGAAATGGAAAAAGGGCTGGCGTCCGACGACAACGACGGCGGCACCTCGCGGCGTGTGCTCGGCAGCCTGCTGACCTGGTTGGCGGAGCGGCGCAGTCCGATTTTTGTCGTTGCCACCGCCAACGCCATCGAGCAGTTACCGCCGGAGCTGATCCGCAAAGGCCGGTTCGATGAGATCTTTTTTGTTGATTTGCCGGATGCCGCCATTCGGGAAGATATTTTCCGTATTCACTTGCGCAAGCGTGCGGTCGATGTCGCCGCGTTCGATCTGCCGGCGCTGGCGGCGGTCAGTGAGGGCTTTTCCGGTGCTGAAATCGAGCAGGCTGTCGTGGCCGGCTTGTACCGTGCCCATGCTGCGCAGCAACCCTTGCAGCAGCAGGAATTGCTGGAAGCGTTAACCACGACGCAGCCACTGTCTGTGGTCATGGCGGAACATATCGCCGCCTTGCGCGAATGGGCGCAAGGCCGCACGGTCCGGGCCGATGCCTGAACGCTGCCAGCGTACGGAGACGCTGCGGATCGGCGAAGGCATTGCCGCTGACCCCCTTTTCTTTCACCACAATAACGACAACATGCCATGACTGCCGAAGCCCATCAGATGCAAGCCCAGCTCTCCGATGCTGAATTTCTGGCCCAGTTTGAAGCGGCCACCTTGCCGGCCGAATTTTTCTCCCACCTCGGTCATCTGCGGGCCGCGTTTCTGTTTCTCGAACGTGAACCGGTCATTCTGGCGCAGCGTCATTTCGCTGGCGCCATCGCCCGCTATGCAACCGCGCTCGGCAAACCGGAAAAATTCCACACCACAGTGACCTATGCCCTGCTCGCCGTCATCGCGGCCAGGCAAGGGGTGCAACGCTGCAAAAACTGGCGCGAATTTGTCGCCGGCAATGCCGATTTGCTGGCCGGTGCCCGGACACTCCTGTTGCACTATTACACGGCGGAAACGCTGGACAGCGACAACGCCCGGCGCCAGTTTGTCCTGCCGGACAAAGCCAGCCTCGCCAGTCTGATGGCGGCAAGCTGACGGGCGCTGACGCAGGTCGATGAGCACGGTGGGCCGATGCGTAAGGAGGCCTGATGGGCAAGGTGGTGTCGTTTCAAAAAGCGAAGCAAGCGCGCCAGAAAGTCATCAGCCCGCTGTGCCGGGAAGGCTTTCACAAATGGCAGCCGGTGAAAAACACCGGCTTCGATGTCAAGCAAGGCAAGCTGGTCACCTTGCTGCGCTGCGAGCGCTGCGGCGCCGAAAAAACCGAAGCGCGCTGAATGGCCGAATCGGCCCCGAATCACCGTGGCGTAGCTTCACCGTGGTGTAACTTTACCGCCGTGTGGCATCACCGCGTGTCGCGGAAATTCCAGCGCAGCCCGAGCAGCCATTGCCGACCCCGCTGCGGCAAATCGCGCACGATGTCGCCGTTGCTGTCAGTACCAAGGCCTCGGCCCGGTTCGGCCGCGAGAATGTCGCTGTCGGTCAGGTTGCGCACGCCGGCGTAGATTTCCCACGCGGCGGCCAGCGGGTAACGCAGCTGCACATGCAGCTGTTGATAATCACTTTCGTGGCTCAGCGCCGGCACCGCCCGTGCCCAGCTTCCCATCAGATCCATTCGCACCGCCTCGCCATGCCAATGGCCGCTGAAACTCAGCACATCGCGGCTGGCGTAATCCTCGCTGAGCGCCACGTCGGGCGGTGCCTCGTCGGTATCGGCAGCAAAAACATGGCCGAGGTTGAATCGAATCAGCCACTGTTCGTTCAATTGCTGACGCAGATGCCACTCAATGCCACGGGTTGCCAGTTCACCGCTGTTGCCGGCCTGGACGCGGCCATCCGCGAGCGGCAGGCGTCCGATCAGATCCTTGATGCGCAGTGCATACAACGTGACTTCGCTGTCGAATTGCTCATCCCGGTATTGCCAGCTGATTTCCAGTGTTTGCGAGCGGATCGGGTCGAGCTCGTTGCTGGCAGCCACCACCGGCGTTTCGCGAACGAATTGGTCGGCTTGCGACGGCGGCCGATAGGCTTCGGCGTATTGCAATTCCAGACTGTTGCGCGCGTCCCGCTGCCAGAGCAATGACAGCCGCGGTGTCAGCGCGTGCTCGCCCGGATCGTAGTGATCGAAGCGAGCGCCCAGCACCGCGCGCAGCTGAGCGCTGAACCGGTGATCCCATTGCAGATAGCCGCCGGCCAATTGCCGATCTTCATCGGCGACAATGCGATGGGCATCGTCATCCTGCAGTTGCACGCTGCCGAGCCAGGCGCCGGTCACCGTGTCGTAATTGCCATACGCGGCCGAACGCGGAATGGTCGCCAGCTCCCAGGCCAGACCGTAGTTGATGACGTCATTGTCATCGAGTTGCCAGAGCGCATCCGCTGAACCTTGCCATTCACGATGTTTGAGCGCCGGCCCGCCAATGAAATCGCCATTCAGATACGGCGGTACGCCGTTCGGTGCCAATCGGGTCAGCCCTTGCCAGCGCGCTTCCAGCCAGGCCAGTGCCAGCGTCAGCTGGTGATCTTCGGTTGAACCAAGCCGCCATGACAGTCGAGCGTTGTTCTGCTCGGTTTCACTGAAGTTCAGATCATCGGCCAGCCGGCCGAGCAGATAAAAATCTTCGCTGCGGCGCCAGTGATGGCGCAGTTGCAATTCCACGTCGCGATGGCCAAACGATAACAAGGCATCCTTGCCGCGACGCGGATCCTGGGTTTGCTGATCGCGCTGCAAGGGATCGAACGCGTCACGATAGTCGTCGCCGTGATCTCGCTGCCATTCCAGCCAGGCGCGCCAATGCCACTCCGCCGGTGTGCCACCACCGGTTTGCACGGCAGCGCGTTGGTGACCGAAATCGCCGGTTTCCAGCAGCGCCAGCTGGCGCGCGTGTTCGCGACTCGAGATCAGATTGATCACCGCGGTCATGGCATTGCCGCCGTACAACGCTGAACCCGGACCGCGGATGATTTCGACCCGTTCAATCGGGGTTAGCGACAGCCAGCGATTGGCGCCGGTGAAATTGCCGTTGTAGGCTGCCGACAGCCTCTGGCCATCGAGTAGCAGCAACATCATGTGGCCATACGGTTCGTAAACGCCGCGCGATTCGATCACCGTTTTGCCGGAGGTATCCGGGCCGACGAAGGTGTAGCTGCGCATGCCGGGGACAAAATTGAGCAGCTCATCAAGCGTGCGCACGCCGAGCGCATCCATTTCTTCGCGGGTGAACACGGTGACCGCGCCGGGCGCTTCGTCGATGGCCTGGGCCCGGCGACCGGCAGTGATGACTTTGACGTTGCGCAGGCTGTCCAGATCCAGCTCGAACAATTCCTGCGCGCGCGCCGGCACCGCCGCCGAGATATCGGCAGCGAACAGCAACAACGGCAACGACAAACAGCGCACAGGCGTCATAGCAGGAGCAACAATCCCGAGCCGGATCAGGCTTTCAGTCTAGAACATTAGTACGTGAAACGATCGTACCATGCTGATCAAGCTTGCACTGCAATCCGGCGGCCATCCGGCTAGCATGGCGCCCCATTCGCATGGCTTCATCGCATTTACCCAGGATTGATCGTGCGCCCGCATCTGACCGACACCGTCGTCATGGTCCCGCCAGACGATTTCGCCTTCAACGAGCAAACCGCCCGCGACAACGATTTCCAGCACGCCGGCGGCGAACCGCAGCGGGTTCGCGCCGCGGCGCTGGCGGAGTTCCACGCCATGGTGCAGGCACTGCGCGCGGCCGGTGTCCGTGTGCTCACCTTGGAAAAAACGCCGGACACGCCGCTGCTGCCCGACGCGGTGTTCCCGAACAACTGGTTCTCGACCTGGCCGGACGGCAGTCTCTGGCTGTATCCGATGCGCACGCCGAATCGGCAGGCCGAAGTCCGGCCGGCAGCGCTGACCGCGCTGCTGACCCAAGCCGGTCACGTCGTGGCCATGCCGCGCTCCGTTGCCGCGGCGCCGGGGCAGGCGCTCGAAGGCACCGGCGCGCTGGTATTCGATCACCCTGGCCGGCAGCTGTTCGCGGCCCGTTCGGAGCGCTGCGACAGCGCGCTCGTGCACGATCATGCGGCTGTGCTGGGTTACGTGCCGGTGCTGTTCGATACCCGCGCCAGCGGCGGCCGGCCGTTCTATCACACCAATGTCATGCTGAGTGTTGGCGAGCGGTTTGCTGTGGCCTGCCTGGAGGCGGTGCCGGAGAGCGGCGAGCGGGAATCGCTCTGGCAGGCGCTGACCGCCGGTGGCCGCGAACTCATCGAACTGACGCTGGCCCAGACCGAGCAGGGTTTCTGCGCCAATCTGCTGCAGCTCAGCACCGCTACGGGCAGCCCGCTCATCGTGCTGTCCCAAACTGCCCACGATGCGCTGACGGCTACGCAGCGCGAGCGGCTGAGCCGGCATGGCCGGTTGTTGCCGGTCGCCATCCCGACCATTGAGCGGGTCGGTGGCGGCAGCGCCCGTTGCATGCTGGCCGAGGTGTTTCTGCCCCGTGCTGGCAGCGCTGGCGCCGGGGCGGCTCGGTGATCGGCACCGGATCGGGGCTGGTCAGTTTTTGATCGTTGCGAGGCCGGTAGCCGGCGGGTATGATCCGCGTCCCTTTTTAAAGGCGTGCGGTACCCGGCCCGAATGGTTCCAAGGGCGCGCGGATCTGAGGTCAGATCCGGGCAGGCTGGGCGGCGGCACGCGGAGAGACGCCATGCAAGAAGGCATTCACCCGAAGTACACCGAAATTACCGCCAACTGCTCGTGCGGTAACGTCATCAAGGTCCGTTCGACCGCTGGTCGCGACCTGAACCTCGACGTCTGCTCGGCCTGCCACCCGTTCTACACCGGCAAGCACAAGATTGTTGACAGCGGCGGCCGTGTTGACCGTTTCCGCAAGCGTTTCGGTGCCGTTCGCACTGCCAAGTGATGCGATCGAATCTGGACAAAAAGGCGCTTTTCAGCGCCTTTTTGTTTGCCTGCACAATCCTGCCGACGTCTCTGCGCGCCGACGATTGCCGGCTGCCGGGCACACCGGAACCGGCCGAAATCGCCGCGGTGCTGGATGGCGACACCGTCCGCCTGGCCGACAACCGGCGGGTACGTTTGCTCGCGTTCGGCACGCTTGAAGTCGACCACGAGCATCCGGAACGCTCGACTGTGCTGGCGCTGGAAGCGCGCAAAACGCTGCAATACCTGCTGCCGAAAGGCGCCCGCGTGCAGCTGCTCACCGACCGGGAAAAATACGACGTACACGGTCGCACGCTGGCCCAACTGCTGCGCGACGACGGTCGTGATGTCGCCCAGCCGCTGCTCGAGCGCGGTCTCGCCCACGTCTACATTTTCCCGCCCAACGATACACTCTGGCGCTGCTATGCCCGGTTCGAGCAACAGGCGCGCGTGCAGCGACTCGGTATCTGGGCCTTGCCGGAGTTTCAGCTGCGGCCGGTCAAGCAGCTGCAACCGGGGCCGAGTCTGTACGGCGTGGTGACCGGTACTGTCACCGGTTATCGCAAACGCGGCGATGCCATCACCGTGCTGCTCGATCAGCGCTTGCATGTGCGCATCGCTGCCCGCAACGCGGCCTTGTTTCAGGGGGATGTGCCGTTGCCCGGCATCGGTCAGACCATGACCGTGCGCGGCCATGTCAATTGGCGTGGCGATAAGGCTTTTCTCGATTTGCGTCATCCACAAGCACTAGAAGTTATTTCGGCGCGCTGACCTGCTCGTTTTATAACTGGTTGGTCCATTACTGTGTCGGCGCCGTAAAACCGCTACACTACCGCCACAAAAAAATTCCTATCCTCCTTTTCTTTCAAGGGTTTACATAATCATGCAAGAGGAAAAACGGCGCGCGGCCCTGCGTTATCACGAGGAGCCGAAGCCGGGCAAACTCGCGATTGCGATCACCAAACCGACCGAAAATGTTAACGACCTGTCGCTCGCGTACACGCCGGGCGTCGCCGAACCGGTGCGCGAGATCGCCAAAGATCCGGCCGCCGCGTATCGCTACACCGCCAAGGGCAATCTCGTTGCCGTGATCACCGACGGCACCGCAGTGCTCGGTCTCGGCGATGTCGGCGCACTCGCCGGCAAACCGGTGATGGAAGGCAAGGCGGTGCTGTTCAAGAAGTTCGCTGATATCGATGTGTTTGATATCGAAGTCAATGCCGAAAGCGCGCAGACGTTCATCGAAACCGTGGTCCGCATTTCGCCGACCTTTGGCGGCATCAACCTCGAAGACATCAAGGCGCCGCAGTGCTTTGAAATCGAGGAAGCGCTGATCGAACGGCTCGACATTCCGGTGTTCCACGATGACCAACACGGCACTGCTGTCGTGATTGCGGCTGGCCTGCGCAACGCGCTGGAAATCGGCAACAAGAAAATCGAAGACGTGAAAATCGTCTGCCTCGGTGCCGGTGCTGCCGGTATCGCGTCGATGCGTTTGCTGGTCAGCATGGGCGCGCGCCGCGAGAACATTTTCATGGTCGATCGGCAAGGTGTGGTGCACACCGGCCGCAAGGATCTGAACGCCTACAAATTCATGTTCGCCAACAACACCGACAAGCGCACGCTGGAAGATGCATTGACCGGTGCTGACGTGTTCATCGGGGTTTCGGGTCCGGATCTGGTGACGGGTGAGCAGCTGAAGAAAATGGCGCCGAATCCGCTGGTGTTCGCGCTGTCGAACCCGGATCCGGAAATTCGGCCGGATGTCGCCAAGGCGGCACGCCCGGATGTGATGATGGCAACCGGCCGCTCGGATTATCCGAACCAGGTCAACAACGTGCTCGGCTTCCCGTACATTTTCCGCGGTGCGCTTGATGTCCGTGCTCGCCGCATCAATCAGGAAATGTTGATCGCCGCGGTTGATGCGATTGCCTCGATCGCGAAAGAACCAGTCGTCCCGGAAGTGATGGCGGCCTATCCGGATCTGAAGGCGCTGACATTCGGTCCGGAATACATTATTCCGAAGCCGCTCGATCCGCGCCTGCGGGATCGGGTTGCGCCGGCAGTTGCCGCTGCCGCGGTGCGCACTGGCGTCGCCCAGTTGCCGTACCCGGAGCACTATCCGCCGATGCCGTGACTGGGCTCGGCTAACGCGGTTAGCCACACAATAGCTGTATCTGAATCAACAAAAAGGGCTGCATTCGCAGCCCTTTTTGTTGTGCCACCTTATTGGCGATCAGAACAGCGGTTCGTCGCTCTCGGCGGTGGGATTATTGGTGTTGTCGGCCGGGTTGAACACATCCGGGGTATCAGTGCGTAGCGGCGCCGTTTCGGTTGGAGCGTGCTCGGCCATGAACATTTCCATGATGGCGTTTTTGCTGCCGCTGGCGGCGAGCAAGCCGGTTTCGGCATCAATGCGCGCCGTGACTACGCCCGGCGGCGGAATGTCGGCTGCGATGGGTGCATTGGCGAGCACGGTTTCCATGAACTGCTGCCAAATCGGCAGCGCGGCTTTGCCGCCGTATTCGATCCGGCCGAGCTTCTTGCGGTGATCGTCAAAGCCGACCCAGGCCGTGGCAACGATGTCCGGGCTGTAGCCGGAGAACCACGCTTCTTTCGAGTCGTTGGTAGTACCGGTTTTGCCGGCGAGATCGGTGCGCTTCAGCAGTGGTGATTCGGTGTTCATCAAAGTTGTGACCGCGGTGCCGCGGTGGATCACGTCTTTCATGATGTCGGTGATGAGGTAGGCGTTGCGCGCGTCAAGTACGCGCTCGCCTTCACTCACTTCGGTTTCAAACAACCGCTGGCCGGCATTGTCCTCAACATGGCTGATGAACCACGGCTCGACTCGTTTGCCGCCATTGGCCAGCACTGCATAACCGCGCACCAATTGCAGTGGCGTGATCTCGGAGGCGCCACCGAGTGCCAGTGCCGGATAGGGCGGCAGTTGGTCTTCGGGGAAACCGAATTTCTTCAGGTGCTCGATGACAAATTCAGGGCCGAGTGCCTGAAACAGCCGAATCGACACGGAATTGGTGGACCGGGTCAGTGCGACGCGCATGCGGATCGGGCCGTAATAACGGCCTGCATCATTTTCCGGTCGCCAGGCTTCGTCATCGCCGTTTTCTTCATCGACGATAGGCGAGTCGTTGATCACCGTGGCCGGCGTAAAACCTTTTTCCAATGCCGCGGAGTAGACAAACGGTTTCAGGTTGGAGCCCGGTTGCCGGCGAGCCTGCGTCACCCGGTTGAACTGGCTGATCTCGAAATCGAGCCCGCCGACCAGCGCCAGCACGGCGCCGTTGTCAGGCTGCAGCGCCACCAAGGCTCCCCCGACGTTTGGCACCTGACCTAGCGCCCAGCGTGCCGGTTGCTCGCCCTCGGCAGGCAGTTGTTCGAGCCGGATGCGATCGCCGACCTGGATGATGTCGGTGACTTTCTTCGGCGCCGGCCCCATCTGGTTTTCGTTGACGTAGGGACGCGCCCAAGCCATGTCAGCCAGCTGCAGGGTGATTTCGCTGTCGTCAGCGACCAGCACGGTGGCGGTGTCGTCGCTGGTCGCGATGACCGCGGCGGCCGGCTGGTTGGCCAGCACCGGCACCTTGGCCAGCTGATTCAGGATGCTGTCGCGGTCCTGCAGCTGCTCGGCCGACCAGCGTGCCTCGGCGCCACGGTAGCCATGGCGGCGGTCGTAGGCGTGCAGACCGGTCAGCAGTGCCTGATTGGCGGCCTGCTGCATGGTGCTCGGCACCGTGGTCCAGACTTTCAAGCCGTCTTCGTAGGCTTTTTGCTGGCCGAACCGCTCGACCACTGCGAGCCGGACCATCTCGGCCAGATACGGCGCTTCCATCTCGACCCGCGGTCCGTGGTAGTTCGACACCACCGGCACGGCCAAGGCTTGCTGGCGCTGTTCTTCGCTGATGTAGCCTTCGGCCTGCATCCGGTTCAACACGTGTGCGCGCCGTTCGCTGGCGTTCTTCGGGTTGCTGATCGGGTTGTACATCGACTCGCCTTTCGGAATGCCGGCGAGTACGGCGATTTCATGCAGTTCGAGCTGGTCCAGGGTCTTGCCGTAGTACACCTGGGCCGCTGCCGCAATGCCGTAGGCCTTGTGGCTGAAGTGAATCTTGTTCAGGTACATCTCCATGATGGCCTGCTTGTCGAATTCGGCTTCGATTCGCATGGCCAAGAAGATTTCTGTGAACTTGCGCGACAACGTCCGATCGCGAGTCAGGAAATAATTGCGGGCCACCTGCATGGTGATGGTGGATGCACCTTCAGCCCGATCGTTGGTGAGGTTCTTGACCGCGATCCGCAGCAATCCCCACAGATCGACCCCCCGGTGTTTGAAAAAACGCTGATCCTCGACTGCAATAAAGGCATTCACCACCATCGGCGGTATCTGCTCGTAGCGAACCGGAATGCGGCGCTGCTCGCCAAATACCGCGAGCAGCTTGCCGTCGCGGCTGTAGACCTGCATCGGCGTGCTGAGCCGGATGTCGCGCAGCTCGGCGGCGTCCGGCAGCTGCGGCGCCACCTGCAGGTAAATCGCCAGCACGCCAAGTACTGGCAGGGCTGCCAACAGGGCGAGGATGGCCAGGCTGCGGCGCAGCCAACGGGGCATGGAAAGCGTGAAAGGTCGCGACATGGACAAAAAACCGGCTATCTAGTGCCTGACTCGGACGGGCGACACAGTATATCGGTTCCCCGGAATCGGACTGGTGGAAAAACCAAAAAAAGGTGATTTAGCGCATAGTTAGGTCTATTATTTCATGTTAAAACATATATAGTTTTCGTAAACGCGCACCCTGAAAAGGAAAAACTATGTTGGCGCAGCTCTTCGGGAAGAAGAAAATCCCCTTGATAGGACTGGATATCAGCTCCACGTCCTGCAAGCTGCTTGAACTCGGGCGGGTCGGTAACCGCTACCGGGTCGAGAGCTACGCCGTCGAGCCGTTGCCGCCCGACGCCGTGGTCGAGCGGGACATCAAGGATACCGCCGCAGTCGGTGAGGCGATTCGCCGGGTCGTTGCCCGGGCCGGCACCAGCTGCAAGCACGTCGCAGTTGCCGTCGCCGGGTCGGCGGTAATCACCAAGATTATCCAGCTGGACAAGGATCTGTCGGAAGACGACATCGAAAGCCAGATCCAGCTCGACGCCGACCAATATATCCCGTACCCGCTTGAGGAAGTTGCGCTCGACTTCTCGATTCTGGGCGAATCCGAGAAGGCGCCGGACAAGCT
>CAMLKQ010000030.1 GCA_946480585.1 uncultured Kangiella sp. | reverse complement strand
AACAAGCGGCAATGGCACACGGTTACCGCGAGGGCTGGCAAGGCGCCTTGCAGCGTCTGGCGGATGCGTTGGCCAATGCATAGGCCACTCAGCCAAACACGCACGCGGGCCGCTGCGCACACACTCGTCGCCAAAGAACAATCACAACAGCTTCGCTGCCAGGCGGCGAGTGCCTGCCGATAGCCAAGCGGAGATCTTCCGATGACCGATTACAGTGACCGCGAGATCCGGATCAGCCGTTTGCTCGACGCGCCGCCCTCGCTGGTGTTTCAGGCCTGGACCACACCCGAGCACGTGCGGCACTGGTGGGGCCCCAACGGCTTCACCACCACCATCCACGAAATGCAGCTCAAACCGGGCGGCGTCTGGCGCTTCATCATGCATGGCCCGGACGGCCGCGATTACCCGAACCGCGTGGTGTTCCGCGAAATCGTCGCCAATGAGCGACTGGTTTACGACCATTGCGAGGATGTGCCGGTGCCCAGCATCGAATTTGAAGTGACCGTGCTGTTTCTGGAAGAAGCCGGCAAGACCCGACTCGACATGTGCATGCGACTCGCGACCGCCGAGATGCGCGAGCGGGTCGTGCGCGAGTTTGGCGCGCTCGAAGGCGCCCAGCAGAACCTGGAGCGGCTGTCGGCGTATTTGCGCACGATGTGAACCGCCAACGGCGACAACACATTCCCTCTTTTCATCGGTACAACAACAGAACAAGGAGAACAACGCATGACCGCATTACTGTCACTCTGGTTGCCGATTCTGCTGACCGCAGTTTTCATTTTCATTGCCAGCAGTCTGATTCATATGGTGTTGCAATGGCACAAACCGGATTACCGTCAGCTGCCCAATGAAGACGAGGTACGCAAGGCCTTGTTGAACGGCAAGATCGGCCCCGGCAAATACGTAGTGCCTTATTGCACCGACATGAAAGCGATGCAGGACGAGGCGATGTTGAGCAAATACCGCGAAGGCCCGATCGGTTTTCTGATGATTGGCAACGCCGGCCTGCCCAACATGGGCAAATCACTCGGCAGCTGGTTTCTGGTGACCCTGCTGGTAGCTGCCATCGCGGCACTGGCCGCGGTGCAGTCAGTAGGCATTGGTGCCGACAGCCACCGCGCCGCCCACCTCATTGGCCTGATCAGCCTGCTCGCGTATGGCACCGGCAGCGTCATCAACGGCATCTGGATGTGTGTGCCATGGCGCAGTGTTGGCAAACATCTGCTCGATGCGCTGATTTACGCGACCATCAGCGCGTTCACGTTCATGTGGTTGTGGCCCTGAGCAAGCCATTCCCGGCCTGATCAGCCACGGCGCGTGGCGAAACCGATTGGCCACGCGCCGATGGCGATCAGCGCATGCTGGCCACCGCGCCCGCCAGCTTGCCACCCGCAGCCGCGGTCGCGGTGTTGGCAATTCGCACTTTCTGACCATGCTGGGTTGACTCGGCACCACGCACAATCACTTGATCACCGGCTGCCAACGCTGCCGTCACGGCGACCCGGTCGCCACTGCCGGCGCCGGCGGTTACCGGCAAGCGCTGGACCGTGCCATCGGCTGTCACTTTCAGCACATACATCTGTTGCTCACGGATCACCAGCGCATCGCGCGGCACGACCAGCGTTTGTTCAGCGGCGGCTTTCGGGATGGCGACCCGTACCGCCAGCCCCGGTGCCAGCGAATCGTTTCGATTGGCCAAGGCGCGCGCATCCAAACGCAGTTCGAACGTGCGCGAACTGATCGAGCCCGATGGCGTGAACACCCGCACCGGCAATTCCACAATACGGTCATCGAGCTCCACGCTTAATCGCTTGCCGGCAGCGATGAAACCGGCCAGAGCGATCGGCGCTTGCACCTGAATATCGAGCCCTGCCAAATCCACCAACTGCGCCAGCGATTGGCCGACCCGGACGTATTCGCCTTGCTGCACATGCTGCTGCGCCACCACACCGTCGAACGGTGCGGTGATGGTGCTGCGTCGGATGGCCAGCCGGCTTTGCTCAATCAGCATCAGTTGCTGCTGGATACTGGCGGCATTGATGGCGCGATCGCGCTCGGTCGCATCCATTTCGGTACGGGCGATGCTGTTGTTGGCGATCAGCGCCTGCAACCGCTGCAGCTGCTTTTCGTAAAACGCTTCGCTGGCGCGCAACCGCTGCAAAACCGCTTCCTGTTCCGCCAGGCGCAGCTTCAGGTTCTCGCTGTCGATGCGGGCCAACGGCTCACCGCGTTTCAGCTTGCTGCCGAGTTCAGCGACCCAGGTGATCTGGCCATCCTGTTCGCTGGCGATGGGCGCATCGTGCCGGCTGATGACATTGGCCGGTAACCACAACACCGGCGCCAGCTGCTGCGCCTCAACCGGTGCGACGGTGACCAGGTTTGGCACCGGTTCCGCCGCCGCTCTTGCATCAGAGCCCAGCCAGCTCAGCAACGCCAGCACACCGGTTGCAATGGGTTGGCGCCAGTTGCGAGTCAGTTGCAACATGATGATGCTCCTTGGTCAAGCCGCGTTATCGAGCGGCTGTTCAGTGCGCTGTTTTTTCAGTTCCAGCAGAATCAGTTTGGTTTCGCCGAGTCGCAGCAGACACGGCAGCAGCAGCAGGGTGAACACGGTGCTGACCGCCATGCCGCCGGTGATCACGGTTGCAAGGCCACGGTAGATCACGCTGCCTTCACCGGGCGTGACAACCAGCGGCAAGGTACCGACCAATCCAGTCAGGCTGCTGATGAAAATCGGCCGTAGCCGCCAACGCACGGCCTGCTCGACAGCCTGGTGCCGCGACAAGCCATTGCGCTCGGCAGTGCGGGTCTGGTCCACCAACAGAATGGCGTTGTTGATCACCAAGCCAATCAGGATGATGAAACCGATCATCGTCAGCACATCGAGCGGCTGAAACGTAAACAGGTTCAGCAGCCGCAGGGCGATGACGCCGCCAACCGTTGCCAGCGGCAAAGTCAGCATCACGAGGGCGCCATCTTTGACCGAGCGGAACAGCGCGCACAGCACCAGGAACAACACCAGCAACGCCATCAGAAAATTGCCGCCCATCGTGCGGATGGCTTTTTCGAGTTGGTCGGCATTGCCACCGTATTGAATGTTCGCGCCAGCCGGCAACAGGCCGCGCAGTTCCGGTTCAACTTCCGCTTTCAACGTGGCGATGGTTTGCTCCAGCGACCAGCCTTCCGGCGGGCTTACGTTGAGGCTGACGGTGCGACTGCGATCGACGCGCAGCAACCGGGTCGGACCAACCGTTTGCTCAATGCCGACCAGATCGCGCAGCGAGACGATATTGCCGGCCGGCGTAAACAAGGGCGCATCGGCCAGCGTTTCCGGATCGAACGCCTGCTCGCTGCGGACGATCACATCCTTGCGCTTGTCGCCGTCAAAATACTCTCCGACGAACATGCCATCGCCGAGCGCGCGGACAATGGTGCCGAGTTCGCGCCGGGTCCAGCCCTCTTCATTGATGCGGCGGTCATCCGGGCTCAGTCGCAACTGCGGCTCGGCCACATCGAGTCCCGGTTGCGGCTGGACATTCGCGCCCGGGATCACTTGCTGGATTTTCTCCATGCCCCGGCGCGCGGCTGCCAACAAGGCGTCGTTGTCGCGTGACTGCAGATGCAACTCGACATTGCGGGCGCCGCCAAAACCGCCAAACAACTCACCTTGGTTGGCAAAGGCACGGGTGTCCGGCAAATCGATCAGGATTTCGTCGCGGACGATCTGCACCATGTCCTGCAAGCGGTCTTCGTCCTTGACCCGGACACCGATGGTGCCGCCCCAATTGCCGATCAGGATGTAGTAATTTTTCAGCGCCGGCTGTTTTTCGCCCGCCATGTAAGGCGCCAAGCGTTCGACAATTGGGTTCACCACGTCTTTTTCGAGCGCATTGATGTTGGCGCCGGGCGGGAACTGGAAAAAGGCATCGACAGCATCGCGCTTGATCGGCGGCAAGTAATCCAGACTCGGCAGCGCCAGCCAGGTGATCGTGGTCGGCACCAGCAGCAACGTCGCAATCACGGTCGCGCGCTTGCGACCGGTACTGGTCAATCGCATCACCAGTGCGGTCATCCGATCCCAGTGCTTACCGAACTTGTCGTCCGTGTTGAACACTTTCAGGCCGTAGCGTGCAGCAATCGGCAGCACCGTAACCGCCACCAGCATGGACATGCAGACCGCAATGGCAATGGTCAGCGCCAAATCACCGAACAACTGACCTTCGATGTCTTTCAGGAAAAAAACGGGCATGAACACCGCGACCGCCGTCAAAGTCGAGGCCATCAACGCGCCCCAGACCTGGTTGGCACCCTGTTCGGCCGCGTCTTCGGCGTTCTCGCCACGTTCACGCAGCCGGATGATGTTTTCCATGACCACAACGGCGGCATCGAGCACCATTCCCACGGCAAACGCGAGCGCCGCCAGCGAAATGACATTCAACGAACGACCGGTAAATTGCAGCACGATAAAGGTGGCCAGCAGCGAGGCTGGAATGGCCAAGGCGGTCAGCAGCGTTGCCCGCCAGTTGCGGACAAACACCCACAAAATGAACAGCGCCAGCAATACCCCGTAAATCAGATCACCGGTCACCAAATCGACGGCGCGATTGATGAATACCGAGGGATCGAACGACTGCACCATGCGCAGGTGCTTGGCGGCCAGCAATTCGGTATTGATCGCCTCGACCTCGGCTTTGACCTTGGTCAGCGCTTCCAGCACATTGGCGCCGCTCTGCCGGTTGATCCGGATCGAGAACGCCGGGTTGCCATTCTGCACCGCCAGATTGGCCCGGTCCGCCGGTCGCAACTCCACCGTTGCGACATCGGCCAGTCGAATCGGTACACCATCGCGCCACTCCAGAATCAGCTCGCGCATTTCGTCCGGTTCGTACTTGCCGCTGAACCGCAGCGTGTACTGGCGCCGACCGACATCGAGCAGACCGCCGGACACGTCATTGCTGACACTGACCCGGTTGACCAGATCCGGAATCCGCAGCCGGTACTGCACCAGCTTCTCGGTATCGAAACGGATCTGCAGCTCTTCCTGTTCGGCACCGCCTTCGATGTTGGCGCTGGAGACGCCGGGCACCGCTTCCAGCCGCGGCCGCACGACATCATTGATGTAATCGAACTGCGCGTTCAGCGAGCCTTGGTAACCGGGCAATGCTTGCAGAAAGAAGTAGGTCAGCGCTTCTCGGCCACCGCCCCAACCGCCAAGCAGGACCTGCGGCGGTGTCGCGTCGCGCGGCAAGGCCGGCAAACGGTTCATGCGACTGATCACGTCGATCAGCATCTGCTGCATGTCGGTGCCGATGGCGAATTCCAGATTGACCCAGGAACTGCCCTGATTGGCATTGGATTCAATCGACTCGAGCCCGGGCAAGCCCTGCAAGACCTCTTCCAGCGGCTCGATAATCTCGGACTCAAGTTCCTGTGGCGACGCTGCCCGCCAACTGGTCTGAATCGAGATCACGGGCCGTTCGATATTCGGAAACAGTTGGATCGGCATCTGCCAGAAGGCATAAAGACCAAACAGCATGGTCAATGCGACAACCACGGCGACAGCGGCCGGATTTGCCAACGCTTTTGAAGTCAAACTCATGGCCGACATCCCTGCAGACGAAACTGCGGCGAAGCATGGCCACAGTCGCGACGAAAGAGAATGCAGAAGCGGTCAATTGACGAATGCTTGCGACCAGTGGCGAGCTTGCAAGCACGGACCGATGTAATCGGTTAACCAGATATTGCGGCCGTAACAGAGTGTGTCTGTCGAGCAGAAAATAGAGGCGGAATCGGCATTGCATAGGCAATGCCAATATCGAGCAGAGAACGCCGGGAATATTTACGAGAAGTGTTTAATCTTGTCTTTGTAGCCGCGGCTCATCTTGAGCCGGGTGCCATTCTTGAGCAGCAGAAAGAACTCGCCGTTTAGATGATTCTGGATCTTGTCGACATGATCCAGATTGATGATGGTGGAACGGTGGATGCGCTGGAACAGCGCCGGATTCAGATGTCGCTCCAGCTCCTTCATCGTGCAGCGCATGATATGGGTCTGGTTGCCGGCGTGCAGGCACATGTAATCGCCGGCGGCGTCGATCCAGGCGATATCCTTGATATCGACCAGCGTCGTTTCGCCCTTGTCCTTGATCGACAGCCGGGTCGGGTAGCTGTCGCCGGCACCGCGCTGGAACACGTCATCGACCGAGCTGTATTGCTCGCCGGTGATGTCACTGATGAAGTTGATCAGCCGCTGCTTGTCGGCTTCCGATGCCTTTTGCGCCAGCTGCCGCTTGACCCGTTCGATGGTCTTTTGCAGACGCTCTTCATCGGCCGGCTTCAGCACATAATCGACCGCGTGAACATCGAATGCATCGAGTGCGTATTCATTGAACGCCGTGACAAACACGATCAACGGCATTTGTTCGGTTTGCAGTGCCCGCACCACATCAAAGCCATTCAGTCCCGGCATCTGGATATCCAGGAACACCAGATCCGGATGCTGCTCGGCGATCGCCGCCAGCGCTTCCCGGCCATTGCTGCACTGGCCGATGACTTCAATTTCCGGAAACGCGGCCAGCCGCAGCGCCAGGCCACGACGAGCCAGCGATTCGTCATCGACGATCAGGGCGCGGATGATCACGATGTTGCTCCGGACACCAGCGGCGAGCGCTGGCCATCTGTCTGGAAGGGAATGCGGATACTGATCTGCAAGCCATGCGGTTCGACATTGCTGAGCTGGAACGAGTGGGCATCGCCATACAACTCGCGCAAGCGCTCGCGGGTGTTGCGGACACCGACACCGCAGCCGGTCTTGCCGTTGCCCGCGCCAGTGCCGTTGTTTTGGCCGGTGCCATTATGTGGAAAAGCACCGTTGTGAGGTAAGGCACCGCCATCGGTCAGACCGGGAATGCCGGGGCCATCGTCGCTGACCTCCAGCAACAGCTCGCGGGCGAACACCCGGGCACGGATCGCGATGGTGCCGCCTTGCTCGGATTTGGCGATGGCATACTTGATGGCGTTTTCGACCAGCGGCTGCAGCAGCAGACTCGGGATCAGGCCATCGAGTGCCGGCTCTTCCAAATCGAACACCAGATTCAGCCGGTCTTCAAAGCGCACCTTCTCGATATCCAGGTACAGCTTCAGTGCATTGATTTCCTGCGCCAGCGTGGTTTTCTGCATCGGGTCGTTGTCGAGTGAATAGCGCAGAAAGTTCGACAAGCGCGCCACCATGTCATTGGCGACGATGGTGTTCTTTTCCAGAATCAGGGTCGAGATGGCGTTCAGCGTGTTGAACAGGAAATGCGGATTGAGCTGGTAGCGCAACATTTTCAGCTGCGACTCGTGCGCCAGCGCGTTGGCGCGCAGCGCCCGCTGGGTCGCCAGCTGCATGCCTTCATAGAACTTGAATCCGTAATACAGCCCGCTCCAGCAGATGAACATGTAGAACAGCCCGGTCACGCCTTTGAAGTAGTGCATCAGGTGACGGTCGGTATCGGTGTAATGCTCGGGATAGAGCTCCCAGAGCGCGGCATTGCACAGTATCGCCATGATGGCGCCGCACAGGTAGGCGCTGACGATCACCACCAGCGCCTGACGCCAGACCGATTGTTCCCAGATGGATTTGTAGATCTGGCGCAAGCCCAGACTGATCACGAAACCGGTGGCGGAACTGACCAGCCGGTACAGCGGCAGGCCCCACTCCTCGCCCCAGTAGCGGCCGGCCAGATAATTGGCAAAACCGTAAGCCGCCCAGCCGCTGATGTTCAGCAGCCAGAACAGCCGTAAGCGATTTTGCAGCAGCACGCCCAGCACAATCGGTCCCCTCGGACACCGGTTCGATGCTGCATTCTAGGCGAGCCAACGCGCGGCCGGCAGACATTCGTCGCAGCGCCAGTGCGGTTGGTCGCAGCCGCCGGCAGCACCGGTCGGCGGACGGTCCGCCACGGTCACCCGCGAGCAACCGCTGGTCGGAACGAGCGTTGCACTTTGATAAAAATCGGCATAGCATGCGCGCCTTCTCACTCACACACCGCAAAGGAGGACACCAACATGAAGTACGCGTTGCACCTTTGCAGGTCGTGCCCGGTTTGATCGTCTCCCGCCGCTAACGCTTACGCGTTTCCCTCTCCCGGCGCTACGCGCCACCCTCTCCCACAAGGGGCGAGGGTGATGAGGTTGAAGTCGCTTCGCGACATTCGTATTTGCAGCAGCGGCACGCATTGCCCGGCTCCGGCCTGCCATTTCCGATTTCTTTTTGTTTTCCATCAGGAATGGATCATGGGCAATTGCTATCTGCAGTTGGCCGACGGCATCGTTTTGATTGCCTCGGACCACACCTGGATCGAAGGTAAAGCGATCCAACAACTCGAAACCACTGCCCGCTTGCCGGGCATGCAGTACGTCGCCGGCATGCCGGATTTGCATCCGGGCCGTGGCTATCCGGTCGGTGCGGCGTTTTTTTCGCGGGAGCGGTTTTATCCCG
The DNA here is from genome assembly GCA_946480585.1 of uncultured Kangiella sp. Next base: position 4,885 of record CAMLKQ010000030.1, on the reverse strand, counting down.
CACTGGTCGGCAACGACATCGGTTGCGGCATGGCACTGTGGCAGACCGATCTGCCCGTAGCCAAGTTGCGACTGGACAAACTGGAGCAACGGCTCGGCAATATTGATCTGCCGTTGGCCGACAGTGACCAAGCGCTCTGGCAGCAAAGCATCGACAAGTTCGGTTTGCCGCTGACAGGCCATGAACGCTCGCTGGGCACCATAGGTGGCGGCAATCACTTCGCCGAATTGCAACAACTGGACGAGGTGTATGACGAGCAGGCCGTGCTTGCACTGCAGCTCGATCGGCAACGTCTCCTGCTGTTGGTGCACAGTGGCTCGCGCGGATTGGGCGAAAGCATTCTGCGCGAGCAAATCGAGCAGTTCGGTCATCACGGTCTGGCAGCGGACAGTGCCGATGCCGAGCATTATCTGGCGCGGCATAACGCGGCCTTGCGCTTTGCCGAATGCAACCGCGACCTGATTGGCCAGCGGATGTTGCAGCGCCTGCGCAGCGACGGCAGCAAATGTCTCGATGTGCACCACAACCTGGTCAGCCCGGCCCGCATTGCCGGTTATGACGGCTGGTTGCATCGCAAAGGCGCCACGCCGGCCGATGCCGGTCCGGTGATCATTCCCGGTTCGCGCGGCGATTACAGCTATCTGGTGCAACCGCTGGTTGACGATCGCAGCCTGCGCTCACTGGCGCATGGCGCGGGTCGCAAATGGCAGCGCAGCGATTGCAAGGATCGTTTGCGGCAACGCTACACCGCCGAACAGCTGACGCGCACGACCTTGGGCAGCCGGGTGATTTGCGCTGACCGCAGCTTGTTGTTTGAAGAAGCGCCGGACGCATACAAGCCAATCGACTCGGTGGTCGGCGCGCTGCGTGAGGCCGGACTGGTACAGCTGTTGGCACGTCTGAAACCGGTGCTGACTTACAAAACTCGCGGGGAGAACGGCGCATGATTTTGCTGCAACTCTCCGCGGCTCAAGGTCCGGCCGAATGCGAACTGGCGGTGGCAAAAGCCTGGCACCGTTTGCAACAGGAAGCGCAGGCCATGGCAGTCCGCGTCACCGACGTCGAATCAGTGCCCGGCGCACAACCGGGCAGCTATGCGTCGGTGCTGCTGCATCTGGATGGCGATGCCGCGGCCGCGCTGGCTGCACGTTGGTGCGGCAGTCTGTTGTGGGTTTGCCGCAGTCCATACCGACCACAACACGGTCGCAAGAACTGGTTTTTCAGCGCCGTGCTGGCCGCCGCGCCGTCGCCGGCCTTTGCCAGCGACGTGCGCTTCGAAACCCTGCGCAGCAGCGGCCCCGGCGGTCAGCATGTCAACCGGACGGAATCGGCGGTGCGGGCGATCCATGTCGGCACCGGCCTGTCGGTCAAAGTGCAGAGCGAACGCAGTCAACACGCCAACAAGCGCCTCGCGTTGTTGTTGCTGGCACAACGTCTGGACGCGCAACAGCAGCGCGCCAGCAGCGCCGCACGCAATGACCGTCGCCTGCAGGCGCGCGCGATGCCGCGCGGCAATCCGTGCCGGCGCTTTGTCGGCCCGGACTTTGTGCCCGACGATCAAGCCGCCGTTTTGTCGGACTGACAACGGCGGGTTCCCGCCACGGCGCAGGCAGCACGACTGTTCTGCCGAAGCCGACTAGACTTGCTGCTACTGTCCCCTACCCGCCTTGTCCGAGGTTTGGATGCCGTTCGGTCTGTCCAGTCAGCTCGCGCGCGCTGCCCGCTCGGCCACGGCCGGGGTAACTGCGAGTTTTGCCGCCATGGCAACGCCACTGCGGCAGGAGCTCGGGCTCGATCGGCTGGGGCTCTGGCAACTGAGCGCCAACCGGCAACGCCTGCTGTGTCAGGCGCTGGTGGTGGCGGAAGACAACGGCAGCACCGCGAACACCACGCTCGCCACCGAACACGCCGCTGCGTATCTCGACAGCTTGCGCCACGGCGATGCCATTGCCATTACCGATGTCAGCACCGATCCACGTTGTCAGGCGCTGCTGGCCGGCTACCTGCATCCGTTTGGCATCACGGCGATGCTCGATGTGCCGGTGTTCGTCAACGACGAACTGTGGGGCTGCCTGCGCGCCGAACAACGCGGCCAAGCAAAGCCGTGGCCGGAAACCACTCAGGAATGGCTGCGCCATGCCGCGCTGTTGTTGGGACCGATCATCCAGCTGGAGCGGCTGCAACAATTGCAGCGGCAGGCGCGCGACAGCGACCAGCGCTACCGGACGCTGTTCGACGGCACCGGCGACAGCATTTTCCTGATGCGCGGCGAGCAATTTGTCGACTGCAATCCCGCGACCTTGCGCATGTTCGGCTGCACTCGTGAGCAGATCATTGGTCAACCGCCGTATCGGTTCTCGCCAAAACTCCAGCCTGATGGCCGCCGCTCCGATGAAAAGGCGGTCGAGAAAATCACCGCTGCATTCAGCGGCCAGACCCAGAATTTTGAATGGCTGCATTGCCAGTATGATGGCACGCCGTTCGACGCCGAAGTCACGCTCAATGTCATCGAGATCCGCGGCGAGCCGCATTTGCTGGCGACCGTGCGCGATCACACCGCGCGCAAACGCGCCGAAGCCGAGCTGGCGCAGTCGCGGCAGACCTTGCTGGAGCGCAATGAAAGCCTGCGCTTGATCAATCAGCTGTCGACGCAGCTGCACGGCTCCAGCGATGTCACCGCGATTTTGCAAATCACCACCGATGCGTTGCAGCAGTTGTTGCCGCAACCCCACGTTGCCATTTGTCTGCATGATGACGAGCGCGAACCGCTGCGCATCGTCGCCAGTGAGGGCTTTGCCCGCCGGACATTTGTCGCGGGCGACATCGCGTCAACGGAGATTGCCGAGGCGCTGCAACAGGTGCCGCAACCGGGGCTGTGGGTGTGCCCGGATCTCGCCAGCGAAACGCGACTGGACCCGGCTCTGCAACAGCGGTTGCTCGCCGACGGCATTCAAGCCGGGGTGGTGATTCCGCTGCTGTACCGCGAGCGGGTGCTTGGCCGCATCGGTCTGTGGTATCCGGTGCAGCGTCCGTTCAGCGAAATCGAGCGCGATTCCTTCGTCGCGATTGGCAATACCGTGGCACTGGCCATTGCCAGTGCCCGCCACGTCGATGGCCTGGAATACCTCGCCCATCACGACAGCCTGACCGGTCTGCCCAATCGCATGTTCCTGCACCGTGAATTTGCCCAGCGCTTGCCGGACAACAGTGACGGCCGCGCGGCGTTGATGCTGATGGATCTGGATCGGTTCAAGGAAATCAACGACACGCTGGGTCACCACGTTGGCGATCTGTTGCTGCAACAGATTGGCCCGCGCCTGAAATCCGCGTTCACCAGCCAGGACGGTGTGCTCTGCCGGCTGGGTGGCGATGAGTTTGCCTTGTTGCTGCCGACCGGGATCAGTGGCGATGCCGAGCCGGTGATGGCGGCGCGCCAGTTTGCTCAGCAATTGCTGGATGCGCTGCGCGCACCGTATCTGGTCGGTGGCATGCAGCTGATGGTCGATGCCAGCATCGGCATCGCGTTTTATCCGGACGATGGTCGCGACAGTCACGCGCTGCTGCGCAGCGCCGATGTGGCGATGTATGAAGCAAAACGGCGCGGCGGCGGCATCGCGGTGTACGACCGCAGTCAGGATCAGAACAGCCCGGAACGGCTGAGCATGGCCGCCGATCTGGATCTGGCCCTGCGCGAGCAGCAATTGCTGCTGCACTATCAACCGAAACTGGCGCTGAAAACCGGCCGCATCAGCGGCTTTGAAGCGCTGGTGCGCTGGCAGCATCCGCGCCTCGGTCTGTTGTATCCGGACAGTTTCCTGCCACTCGCGGAAAGCAGCGAAGCGATACACGCGCTGACCGAACGGGTGCTCGATCTGGCCTTGGCGCAGTTGCGTGAGTGGCAACAAGCGCCGACCTCGCGACGCGAGCCGGCGTTGACGGTGGCGGTCAATCTGTCGGCGCGCAATCTGCGCGATGATCGGATAGTGCGGTTTATTCAAGAAGCGCTGGCACGCTACCAGATCGCGCCAGCACAACTGGAACTGGAAATCACCGAGACGGCGCTGATGGACGATCCGGAGCTGGCCGCCGAACGGCTCGATCGGCTGGCGGCACTCGGCGTGCGCCTTGCGATTGACGATTACGGCACCGGCTATTCCTCACTCGGTTACCTGCACCGGTTGCCGCTGCACGCGCTGAAAATCGACCGATTGTTCGTCCGTGATCTGTTCAGCAACGAGCACGACACCATCATCGTCCGCTCGACCATCGCCTTGGCGCACAACCTCGGCCTGCAAGTGGTCGCTGAAGGCGTCGAGGACAGCCAGACCCAGATGCTGCTGCTCGGCATGGGCTGTGACCATATCCAGGGCTACCACCTGTCGCGGCCACTGCCAGCCGCGGAGCTGACCGCCTTCCTGACCCCGAACAGCTGAAATTAGCCATCTTTTCAATCACTTAATGAGCTTCCACTACGGAAGACAGAGCAATCCACCGGGGTTTGACCGAGATCTATTGATAATTATTCGCATTTGCGAATAGGATCGTCTCGCATCTTTGCACATGCTTTCCCGGAGCCGATTCGATGTCCCGCCGTAGCCAGTTGTCCGCCTCTCACGTCCCTGCCCACCGCCCGCACCCGCTTGTCGTGGCGCTGCTGTTTTGTCTGCCCACCACCGCCGCGCTGGCGTCTGCTCCGATCGGTGCATCGATCGCTGCCGCCGCTGTCACCCCGGCCGATGCCTCGGCAAAAACCGGCACCAGCGACGAAACCACCCTGAAAACGGTGGTCGTGCAGGCCGGTGCCGATGAAACCGCAACCAGTCCGGTTACCGGCTACGTCGCCAAGCGCACGGCCTCGGCCACCAAGACCGACACGCCGGTCGCC
>CAMLKQ010000029.1 GCA_946480585.1 uncultured Kangiella sp. | reverse complement strand
TCCAGCTCCTTGACGAACAGCCCCTTGCCGCCAATCTTGGCCAGCGGGGCATCGAGGATCTTGTCGCCTTGGGTCGTGAACTTGACCAGTTCGACGACGATGCCGGCATGAAAGCGCTCCAACTCGGCTTTGACAAACTCGGCCTGCCACAGCGCGAGCGGTGATTGGCGGGTGGCGATACGGACGGTCGGGAGGCTCATGCCGGGTTCCAGGAAAGCGCAAAGGCGTGGCCCCGGATCGTAGGGCCGGTCAGGACCGGCCAGCAAGCTGGAAGATCAACCGATGGCGCAATCCGGTTCGATCACGATGACGCGGCAGCGGCCAGCCATTGCTTGCGCCGCCACCAGAACAGGACGGCGCCGAGCGGCAAGGAGAAGGAAATCAACCATGGCCCGTACAACGGCGCGACCGCGCCGGCACTTAACAACTGCAGCGACAGCACGGACACGCTGATCACGCCGCTGGTCCATTGAATGGCGATCTGGCCGACGCCGCAGGCAACAAACAACAGCCACAGCCATTTGCGTTTCGGGATCGGTGTGCGCGCGGCCCGGTACAGCGTATAGACGGTGAACAATAATGCGACGACGGCAGCAAGCAGAATCAGGTGATGACGGAGGCTTTTATTGACCAGCGTGAAGCGATGCAGCGCGCGCAGCGACTGGTCGCTCGGCTGCAGGTTCAGCCCGACGATGGTGCGCCGGCCCGCTTCGGTTTTCACCGCAACCGTCGCCAACAACCACTGCTCGGGGTATTCGCGTTCAAAGGTGACGTTGACGAATTCGGTGCCGTTCTGGCTGAGCGCGTGATAGCCCACCACCGTCTCGGATAACGGCGCCTGATCCGGCAACGTGGAGGCCAGCACCAACAACACCGCCGCCGGGTTTTCACTTTGGATCGACGGATCGAGCTCGGTCAACAGCGTCGTCCGATCGTTGCCGTTGAGCCGGTCGAGGATCTGGCGAGCCTGATCGACCTTGCTCTGATCAACTATCTGTTTCATCAATGTGTCGGGCGAGCAGGCACTGCACAGTAGCGCGAGCATGGCCAACACGGCAGATCGGACGATTGGCATCATCGGGGAGATCCGTGCATGGAGCAGTCGGCGGTCGACCGTCAGAGCTGCTTCAGAGTCGCGCGCAAGCCCGGCAAATGCCGCCGCGAAACTTCCAGCGTCTCATTGAGCCCTTTCAGCTTGACCACGGTGCGACCAAGCGCATCGCGCTCCAGCGCGACAATGCCGTCGAGCGAGACCAGTGCATTGCGATGGATGCGGACAAAGCGATCGCCAAATTCTTCTTCCAGATCTTTCAGTGCTTCTTCGATCAGCACTTCACCGCCGTGGTGGCGGACGGTGATGTACTTCTGATCGGCCTGGAAGTACAGAATGTCGTCCACCTTGACCAGAACGAGATTGCCACGCACGCGTGCACTGATATGACTGCGCGCCCGCGCCTTGTTGCTGTCATCACCGCGCAGGGCGGCCAGCTGCACCGCGTTCGGTTTGGCGGCGGCCTTGAGCGCATCTTCCAGCTTGTCGCGCCGCACTGGCTTGAGCAAATAGCCCACCGCATGGACGGCAAAGGCCTCGAGGGCGTAATCATCGTAGGCCGTGGTGAAAATGATCGCGGGGGCCGGTTCCAGATCAGCCAGGTGGCGAGCGGCTTCAATGCCGTCCATGCCCGGCATCCGGACATCAAGCAGGACCACATCGGGATGATGTTGCTGCGCTTCGCGGATTGCGGCGGCGCCATCGCTGGCTTCGGCGACAACCTGATAACCGCTCAGGTCTTCTTCGCAGAACCGACGCAACCGCTCGCGCGCCAGCGGTTCGTCATCCACGATCAATACTTTCACAGTGGCCTCTCCGTTGCCGAACCGTTGCGCAGCGGAATGCGCAAGCGGGCGATAAATGTTTTGTCCGTGCTGCTGCCGGTCTCGGTGCCGGCCTGTGTTTCGGTGTGCAGCGATGCGCCGTCCGGATACAACACCGCGAGCCGCTCGCGGATGTTGTCGAGCGCCACGCCATGACCGGCCCGGCTTGGTTGCTGCGGCAGCGGATTGCTGACCACGATCTCGGCGACATCACCGACCGTTTGCGCCTGCAGCCGCACCCAGCCGCCTTCCGGCAACGGCTGCACGCCATGGTAAACCGCATTCTCTACCAACGGCTGAATCAGCAGCAATGGCACCGGCACGGTTTTGAGCAACGGGTCCAGTTCGACACTGACTTTCAGCCGGGCACCCAGCCGCAGCTGTTCAATATCGAGATAGCGTTGGCACAACTCGAATTCTTCGGCCAGCGTGGTTTTGCTGCCAGCGAGCGCCAGCGATGCCCGGAACAATTCCGACAGGTTTTCGACCACCGTTTCGGCCAGACGCGGATTGCTGCGGGTCAGGCTGGCAATGGTGTTCATGCTGTTGAACAGAAAATGGGGATGGATGCGGGCCTGCAGCGCTTGCACCCGCGCTTCGGCTTCCAGCCGCACGCGACGGCGGTATTGTTGCTGCAGATAGAAATAGCGCAGGGCAACGGCACCGATGATGCCGGCCATGGCGAGATTGCGTGCCAACACGGCGTCCGGTTGCCGCAGCGCTTGCATATCCATGCCGATCCCGGCGCGCAGCGCGAGCCAGGTGAACAGTGCAGTCATCGCCAGGATCAGGCCGTAACTGAACAGCGCCGCCAACACCAGCGGCCGTTTGGCGAGAAAGCGGCGCAGCGTGCAGAGCAGGGCGGTGCAGGTAAGGGCGACCCATTGCATGAACAAACTGATCAAACCAAGCGCCTGCCACAGATCACCGCGTGGTGCCTGCGCCAAGGCCAACACCAGCGCCATCAGCTCGACCACCAGCACGACCAGAAACACCAGCTGCACATTGCAGAAATCGGGCAGGAAATCGGCACTCGGTGCCAGCGCTTGCTCGCGCCACCAGCGGCGCAGGCGTTGGCCGGCAGGGATCGGAGCAGGAGCTGTCGGGGAACGGCGGGACATGCGATCACGGCGACCGGAAGCACGGGAGCGGCCAGTGTCCGGATTGTCTTATGGCTTGGCAAGGGGTCGGCGGCCCTGCGGCAGCGGCAGCCGGATGTGTGGGCACTGCTACACTGGTCGACATGAATCGCACCTCGCCACCTGCCGCAACGCTTGCCGCCGGCACCGACGCCGAGCTGGACCGCAAGCAGCTGCTGCTGATCCGCAAGCGTTTCTTGCAACTGAATCGCGACCGGCTCGACCGGTTGCGCAGTTCGGCACGCGAGCGCGAACGCGAGCTGATCGATTTGCTGCCGCTACTGTTTCACGTCAACCATCCGTTGTTGCCGGGCTGGGTCGACACCGAGGTGCCATGCAGCCTGTCCGACTACACCCCCAGTCAAACCGCACTGCTGGCGGCGCGCCGGTTGGCGCGTGGCTTTCATTACGAAAAACGCGCCAGCCTGAAGCGCGATCTGCAGGCGCTGTACTTGATGGGTTCGACCGGCACCATCGGTCACAGCGGCGAAAGCGATCTCGATGTCTGGCTGATCTACCGCGACGAGTTGCCGGCCGACGGCATCAGCCGTTTGCAGGACAAAGCGGCGCGGATCACTGCTTACGCCGCACGCGAAGGTGTCTCGCTGCACGTTTATCCGATGACGGCCGCGGCGGTCCGCGCTGGCGAATTCGGCCCGCTGTCGACCGAGCACAGCGGCAGCACCCAGCATGCCCTGCTGCTGGATGAGTTTTATCGCAGCGCCCTGCTGCTCGGCGGTCGCTTGCCGCTGTGGTGGCTGGTGCCACCGGAGCAGCATGAGCGTTATCAGGAACATGCTGACCGGCTGCTGACCCAGCGCTACATCAAAGCCAGTGACGTGGTCGATTTCGGCAATGTCGCGCAGATCCCCGCCGCCGAATTTTTTACTGCCGCGCTGTGGCAGCTGAACAAGGCCATCGATTCGCCGTACAAATCCGTGCTGAAACTGGCCTTGATGGAAAGTTACGCGCAACAACCGGCGCCGCCGCCACTGTCCTTGCAGTTCAAGCAGCGCGTTTACCAGAACCGGCTCAGCCACGACGACATCGATCCCTACCTGCTGGTGTATCAGGCGGTTGAGGACCATCTGCTGCGTCAGGGCCGGCTCGATCGGCTCGATCTGATCCGTCGCAGTTTCTACCTGAAAACCGGCGAGCGGCTGTCACAACCGGTGACGCATCCGGATTGGCGCCGGCCGTTGCTGCAACAACGGGTGCAAAGCTGGGGCTGGCCGCGGCAAAAGCTGCAGGAACTCGATCAACGCAGGCAGTGGAAACTGGAGCGGGTGCAGGCGGAGCGCAAACAGCTGGTGCAAGAGCTGGTCGCCAGTTTTCGCGCGCTGTCGGCGTTCGCGCGCCAGGAAAGCGATCTCGCGCGCAGCCGTCAGGACGAACTGACTGTGCTCGGTCGCAAGCTGTTCGCCATGCTGGAGAAGCGCGCGGGCAAGATCGAGCGGCTCGATATCGGCATCGCGCCGGATCTGCAGGAAGCCGCGCTGACACTGCGTGCCGAAAGCCCATATCAATATTCCCTGCTGCGCGGTCGACACGACAGCAACAGCGCAGATGGCGCAACCGTGCTCAAGCGCAGCCATCAGCCACTGGAATTGCTGGCATGGGCCGAGGTCAATGGCTTGTTGACCCGGCGCACGCGGCTGGCTTTGTTGCCGGGTGACACCGATTTGCGTCTCGTCGAAATTGAAGCGGCCGCACGCGCGCTGCTTGAGTTGCTGCCGCAGCCGCTGCCGCCACCGGATGATGATGACCTGCGCCAGAATGCCGAACTGCGACGCGCCGTGCTAATCATCAACCTCGGCATCGACCCGATGGCCGAGCGCACCCGGCAGGGCTTGCAACTCGTTAGCAGCCAGACTGATGCGCTCGCGTATGGCGCACTGCGCGAGCAGTTGGTGCAGCAGGTCGATTTGGTCTGGCTGAACAGCTGGGGCGAGGTGCAGTTTGTGTCGTTCAGCGACAACGAGGCCTTGCCGCAGGCGCTGCTCGCCTTGCACCAGCACATCGGCACTCAGCAACTGACGCCGCTGTTGCATGTGCATTGCTTCAGCGCGCACCGAGCGGAATCTATCAGCCGGCGCGTTACCGACGTGGTCGACGAATTTTGCGGCCCGGTGCGTCGGGCGGCCCAGAGCAGTCCGGTACGGTACGTGCTGCGGCTTGGTCAGGGCTATCGTCAATTCCGTCTCGATGAACAGCACGCCGACGTGATCGCCTGTGATGATTTTTCGGCCTTGTTACGGGAGCTGGCGACACCGCTGCCGCCCGCTTGTGAACTGCGTTTCGAATCACAGGCCATCAGCGACGTGCCTTTGCATCTGATTTACGGGCAACGCCGACAGGGCGCGGTGCAAATCTTTTTCCGCGCCGAAACCGATCGCATTGATGTGTATCTGCTGGATGAAGCCGATGCGCTGGCGGTCGCGCAGCAACCATTGAGTTCGGTCGAACTGCTGTTGAAACCGTGGTATCTGTTCCTGACCGCGGTCGCCGAACGTCAGCAAGCGCTGAAAGGCTTGCCGCCACTGCCGGAACCGGAATTGTTTGAAATGATGCCGGCTCGCGCTGGCGAACCGGCCTGGCTGCGCCGCCACGCCTTGCCGGATTCGCTGCACCAGCAAGCCTTCTTTGCCATCAGCGCCAGCGCCCGTATCGAGCAACAGGAATTGCAGGATCTGGAATTGCAGTGTGCCGGCAAGGACTATTCGGCGTTGATTCAAGGCGATGATTTTTTACGCGTTGTGGCGCGCGACATACTGCATCAACGCCGGACACTGGGGCGCTACCCCATCTACGTGACCGATCTGACCCTGACGCCGCTACCGGAAGCCGCCTCTACCGCGCTGTTCGTGCGCTACAAATTGCAGCTCGAAGATCAGCTGAATCGCGCTGCCGGCCTGCTCATCTGAACCACGCTCACGTCAGCGGCACGGTAAAGCTGAACACCGAACCACGGCCCGGCTCCGACAACACCGTCAGGGTCCCGCCATGCGCGACCACCAACTGGCGGGCGATCGACAGCCCCAATCCGGCGCCACCGTAACGGCGACCGCTGCTGCCATCCGCCTGTTCGAACGGTTCGAAAATCCGCTCCAGCCGATCCGCCGGAATGCCGACGCCGGTATCGCGAATGTTCACCCGCAAGCCGCTCGCCTGCCGTTCGGCTTCCACCGTTACCGAACCCTGCTCGGTGAACTTGATCGCATTACCGATCAGGTTGTGCAGCACCTGACGAATGCGATCGCCATCCGCGCTGATGACCGGCAAATCCGCCGGCATCCGGCTCGACAGGTGCAATCCTTTCGCCGTGGCCAACGGCCGCAGCAATTTGACCACATCATCCACCGCATCGACCAACTGCATCGGTTGCTTGTTCAGCGTCAGCTTCTCGGCCCGCAACCGGGAAAAATCCAGAATGTCATCGACCAGCTGCGACAGCTGATTACCGCAATCCCGGATCATTCGCAGATTGTCCTGCGCCTCCGGCGACAACCGTGCCTGCTCCTCAACCAAAATGATGTCGGATAGCCCGATAATGCCATTGAGCGGTGTCCGCAACTCGTGCGAGGTATTGGCAAGAAATTGGTCTTTTAATTCGTTGAGGCGCTTCAGCTCGGCGTTTGCTGCTTCAGCGCGCTGCAAATCGCGTCGATGCATCCAGCGACCATAGCCAATGGCAAATACCGCCAACGCAAACAAACTGATGGAGATGGCCGCCGTGCGCTGCGCTCTGGCGGTTTCCGCACTGGCCTGCTGCAGCGCGTTTTGCTGCTTCAGCGCGGCAATTTCCTGTTCTTTGCTGCTGAGCTCGAAGCGCGCCCGTTCGGCCGCCAAAGTATTGGCGAGCCGTTGGTCGAACAACTCGCGACTGAGCGACTGGATCTCAATACCGACCTGCTGTGCACGGACGATATCACCAGCCTTAAGCCAGACATCTTGCAGGAACTGCAAAAGGGACAGTGAGCTGCGAAGCTCGCCTCGTTCGCGGGCAATTTTCAAACCGGTTTCGGCCAGCGCAATAGCGTTTGATTTGTCAAGCAAATTCAACTTGGCTTTTGCTTGAACAAGATGCAGTAATGGAAGTTCAGTTCGATAACCAAGCTCATTGGCGTGCTGTAGTGCTTTTCCAGCTTGCGTATATGCCTCTTTCCAGCTCTTCTGCGCCAACGCCAATTCAGCCAGATTCATCCTGCATAATACTTGGTGTCTGCCGTCGTTTAGCCTTTGACCAAGCGTAATGCATTTTTCTAATGCGACTTTTGCTTCGGCAAACCGACCTAAACGTAGAGCAATTTGTCCGATGGTTCCGTTAACGGTGGCTTCAGCGTCCTCATCACCGTGAACCAAAACCAGCTTTTGTGCTTGGTTGGCCGCTTCTTCAGCTTCCTCCAGTCTATCCAACAGCATCAAAATGTCGGCATAGTTGTTGTAGGCGGTGTAAAGTCGAAAAGGAATCTGGGCCGTTCTTGGGTCTTCGATGACCTGTCGCAGCAGTTCGAGTGCTTGCGGCATCAGATCGAGATATCGATAGGCAGCTGACTCAATAACTTTTGCGCGTAAAATTTGCTCGGTATCACCGCTTGCCAGTGCGAGTTCCTGATTGCGTAGTGCAAAACTGAGCGCAGAAGCGTAGTCCCCATCACCGATGCAGGCGTTGACATCCCGAATGTATTCGTCGTGATTGCGTTGGGTGCTGCTGGACTTCGCCTGCTGGCAAGTCCAGGCAGATGCCGGCGAGTCCGGCATCTGTTGGTTTTGTTGAACAGCGTTCACCGGCACCGAGAACATACCGACCAGTACCAGAACGCCGCACGACCGATGGATCACGTGAATATCCAGGTCGAATTACTTGAAGCTGCGAATCGTGGTGGTTGGAACGCAATCCGGATTACCATCCAGTTCGCGCTGCAAACCATCATTGTCGCCACTCATAACCATATCCTGATGCTTGCCATCAACACCGTGCTCGGTCATGACGCCACGCGGATCTTTCTGGTAGCGTTCTTTCAGCGCCGGGTCTTGTGCCAGTTTTTTCAGAAAGTCGACCAGAATCTGCTTGGACATTGTTATCTCCTAGGTAGGTAAAGCGCGTCACACGGCGCGAACGACGGCAAATGCTTGCTCGGCGTCCAGCCCCATGCAGGCGAGGGAAACGAAATCCGGTGCGGGTTTGCCGTAGGCGGGCACAAAAAGGGTCGAGATCTGGCTAAGTCGGGCTTGCTCCAACTCGGCCAAGGGCAACCATTCAATGCGAGCGTTGCCGACCGCCAGAGTCGGCGCTTCGTAAATCGCGACTTGATGGTCAGCCGGGTAATAGCGCAGCAACTTTTGCTGCAGCGCGCGCAGCCCCCCTTTTGCCGGCACTCGCGTGGTCAGCGTGTGATCACCCACCACACTGACCTGCCAGAGAATCAGGTGTGCGGCCGGCGACACCGGGTACTGGTTGAACAGGAACTGGGTCGCTTCAAACTGAGCACAGCCGGCTTCAGCCGGATCAAAACCAATGTCGGCAATCAGGCAGTCTTCAGCAGAAATGCCTGGCAGCATGCGCGCTGATAGTCCGACCGCACGAACGCGTTTTATCGCTTCGTGCGACGGCGAGACAAACACGCCGGGGTGACCATAGAACACCGCCACCACGCGCTTGCCGGCGAGTACGGGCGCAACGGTGCGTTGCACCATCAGCTCATAGGCATCGGCGCGGTTCGCCGATTCGCGGTAACAGGATTGCAAATCGATGAGCGCAGGATGCTCCTCGCGCAGCCAGATCATGCCGAGTGCATCGGGCACATGCACGACCAGCACTTCGGCCTGCGCGATATGGGCCTGAGCTTCGATGCTGCATTGCGCCAGCGGATTGATGCCGCAACCAACGATAACCAGAGAACCCACAGACGACACGATATACGTCCCTGTTTTTCTTTGTTTTTTGTGAGCGGCTACCTTGCCGTAACTGGTACTTGGAATCAATAGCAGCCCCGAGAATCAGGGCGCCTGATGTCGGAAGGGCATCCGGACCCGCGCTCGCGTGCACGGGTCCGGATGCGGACTAGGAGCGTGGGTTGCCCGCTTCGGCTTGGCTGAGTGCGGCCAGTTCGCGCGCGACCGCTTCGGGGGAATTGGTGCGACGCGCAAGCAGGCTGTAGGCCATTGGCACGACGAACAGGGTGAGCACCGTCGAGACCAAAACGCCGCCGAAGATGACCACGCCCAGCACCTGCCGGGTTTCGGCACCGGCGCCCTGCGCGATGATCAGCGGCACAGCGCCCATGATGGCGGTGATGCTGGTCATGACAATCGGCCGCAAACGGCGCTTGGACGCATCCAGCAGAGCAGTGTCGAAATCGACTCCCTGGTCGCGCATCTGGTTGGCAAACTCGACGATCAAAATGCCGTTTTTGGCTGCCAGCCCCACCAGCATCACGATGCCGATCTGCGAGTAGATGTTCAGCGTCATGCCAAACGCCTGCAGACCCGCCAAGGCACCGAGCACGGCCAGCGGCACCGTCAGCATGATGACGAGCGGGTGGACAAAGCTTTCAAACTGCGCCGCCAACACGAAGTACACGATCAGCAGCGCGAGCAGGAACACGAACAGCGAACTCTCGGCCGACTCCATGAACCGCTTCGATTCGCCCTTGTAGTCCACGCGCGGTGCGTTATCGAGATCGTCGGCCACCACCTGATTCAGGAAGCCCAGCGCTTCCGACAAAGTGTAATCGCCAACAAGGTTGGCGGTAATCGTGATCGCCCGGATCCGGTTGTAGCGGTTCAGTGTACTCGGGCCAGCTTGCTCGACGCCGGTCAGCACGTTGGCCAGCGACACCAGCTCACCGGTTTTCTCGGAACGCAAATAAATGCCGCGCAAGTCATCGGGCGTACGGAACTGGGTTTCGTTGCCCTTGACCAGCACTTCGTACTCTTCGCCGCCCTGGTTGAACGTGGTCATGTTCCGGCCGGACAACAGCGTTTGCAAAGTGCTGCCGATCGCCTGCACGGAGACGCCGAGATCGGCGGCCCGGTTGCGATCAATGGTCATCAGGAACTGCGGCAGGGTTTCGCGATAATCTGCCTGCACGTTGGCAAGGCCCGGATTCTCGGCCGCCCGCGCCAGAATGACATCGCGCCAGCGCGCCATTTCGTCGTAATCGTCACCGCCGATCACGAATGCCACCGGTGAGCCGCCACCGCTGCTGACCAAACCTTGCCGAATCGAACCAAACGCACGAACGCCCGGCAGCGCCGTCAGCTTGCCGTTGATCTCATCAAGGATCTCAAAACCATAACGACGGGTACCGAAATCGGACAGACCGATGATGACAAAGCCGCTGTTCATTGCGTTGCCGCCGAAGCCCGGCGCCCGCGCCAGCAGACGGGTGAACTCACCGCTTTCGACGTAGGGCCGCAGGATTTTCTCAACCGCTTTGACATTCTCGACGGTGTGTTCGTAGGTCGCGCCTTCCGGCCCCAACACGTTGACGAATATGCCGCCGCGATCTTCCCGTGGGGCCAGCTCGGATGGCAGTTGCCGGAACAAGCCGGCGATGCAGAGACTGACCAGCAGCAGCATTAGCACAAACAGTACGCGGTGATGCAGCAACTCGTCGAGCATGCGGCCATACGCTGCTTCAACGCGCGCCATCTGCTGTTCGACTTTTTGCTGAAAACCGCCGCTCTGGCTGGCCGGCTTGAGCAAATACGCGGCCATCACCGGTGTCAAAGTCAGCGCCGTAATGGCAGAGAGAAGCACAGCGCCGGCAATGGTCAGCGCAAACTCGCTGAACAAGCGGCCAAGGTCACCTTCGAGAAACACGATCGGCACGAAAACGGAGATCAGCACCGCGGTGGTGGCGATAACGGCGAAACCCACTTCGCGGGTGCCGTTGAAAGCGGCCAGTAATGGCGGTTCGCCATGTTCGATGCGGCGGTGCACGTTTTCCAGCACAACGATGGCATCGTCGACGACCAGACCGATCGCAAGCACCAGCGCCAGCAAGGTCAGCAGGTTGATGGAGAAGCCGAGTGCCCACAGGATGGCGAAGGCACCGATGAGAGAGATCGGCACCGTCACCGCCGGAATCAAGGTCGCGCTGACGCTTCCCAGGAAGAGAAAAATGATCGCGACCACCAGAATCATCGCGATACCAAGCGTCAGGTAGACCTCAAAGATGGCCTGCTCAATGAACACCGAACTGTCATAGCTCGGTAGTATCTGGATATTGGCAGGCAACGATGTCTTGATACGCTCGTACTCGGCCTTGGCAGCGCGTGCGACCTCCAGCGTATTGGCCGTCGACTGCTTGATGATGCCGATACCGATCACATCCTTGCCGTCACCACGGAAATAGATTTTCTCGTCGTACGGACCAAGGAAAATCTCGGCGATTTCACCGAGCCGGATCAAATGACCGGCTTGATCCTTGCGAATGACCAGCTCACGAAATTGCTGTTCACTGGTGTAACCGCGCAGCACACGTGCGCTCAGTTGCCGGTCGGTCGAGCGCAACTCGCCAGCCGGCAGTTCAATGTTTTCGCGCCGCAGCGCCTGCTCGACATCGGTGATGGTGACCCGACGCGCCGCCATCGCTTCCTGATTGAGGTTGATGCGCATGGCGTATTCGCTGCCGCCACCAAGGCGCACGCGGGCGACACCGTCCAGCGACGAGAACCGGTCTTCGAGATAACGGCGGGCGTAATCGCTGAGTTCGAGCGAACTCATGTTGTCGGACGCCAGATTGAACCAGATGATCACATCTTCGTCGGCGTCGGCCTTCGACACTTCCGGCGGATCCACTTCTTCCGGCAGGTTGTTCAGCACCCGCGAGACCCGATCGCGAACATCGTTGGCGGCCGCGTCGATATCGCGGTCGCTGTCAAACTCGATGGTGATGTTGGAGCGGCCGTTGCTGCTCGAAGAGCTGATCGAGCGGATGCCGCTGATGCCGCTGATCCGGTCTTCGATGATTTGGGTGATGCGGGTTTCAACAATGGCGGCGGAAGCGCCCGGATAATTGGTGCCGATCGACACGATCGGCGGATTGACGTCCGGGTATTCGCGCAAGCTGAGAAACTTGAACGCCATCATGCCGAAGGTGATCAACAGCAAGTTGATCACGATGGCGAGCACCGGACGGCGAACGGCGGTATCGGATAACCACATGGCGGTGCGCTCCGTCAGCTGGCGTTGGCCGTGGCCGCGACCGGCGCCACTTTCTGGCCATCGCGCACCTTGTGAATACCTTCGACGATCACCTGATCGCCGGCTTGCACGCCATCCAGCACTTCCACATGACCGACCCGGCGGCGACCGGTTTTCACCGGTACCTGCTTGGCGATGTTGTCGGCACCGACCCGATAAACAAATTGCTGATTGGCGACGCTGATCAGCGCGCCTTCCGGCACCGCCAGCGCTTCGCCGGCATCCCGGCTGATTTGCAGGTCCATCAACATGCCGGGTTTCAGATCGCGCTGCGGATTGGCGATTTCGGCGCGTAACGACAGCGTGCGTGTCGCCGGGTTGACGCGGGTATCGACATGGCTGAGCGTACCGACAAACGACTTGTTACCGAGCGCGGCACTGCTGGCATTGAGCGTCATGCCACGGCGGACAAATGCCGCCAGTGTTTCCGGCACGGTGAACTCGACTTTCATCGCGCTGATGTCATCGAGCGTGGTGATCTGGGTGCCCGGCGTCACCAGCGCGCCCGGCGACAGCTGACGGGCACCGAGCACACCGGTAAAGGGTGCCCGGATATAGCGCTTGTCGAGCTCGGCACGGGCCACGGCAAGTTGCGCTTCCGCCACTTTCAGCGCGGCTTCGCGCTCGTCGAGCGTCGACTGGGACACAGCCTGACTGGTCGCCAGATTACGCAGGCGCTCGAACTGGCTGCGCTGGTCAGCCAAGCGCGCGTCCGCCTCCCGCAACTTGGCTTGCTGCTCGTCATCATGCAGCGTAATCAGCAAGGCGCCCTTGCTGACGCTATCGCCATCCCGGAAATGAATCTGTTCGACGATGCCACTCTGTTCGGCGGTGATCACCACGCCTTCACGCGCCTCAGCCGTGCCCAGCGCCGTCACCACATCACCCATCGGGCGCGCTGCCACCGGCTCCAGCGTCACCGGCACCGGCGGCCGCTCACGGCCACCCTCACCACCATCACCGCCCTGCCACCACAGCGAGCCGGCATACACCGCCAGACCAGCCAGGACCACATACAAGGGGATTTGCTTGTTCATCGGAAGACTCGTGCTCGGGAAATGAAACCGCCGAATTATACGAAGGGCAGCTGACCGTTCGTCTTGACCCCGGGGCTTATACCACCGCAAACGCCGGTTGGATTTGTTAC
>CAMLKQ010000028.1 GCA_946480585.1 uncultured Kangiella sp. | reverse complement strand
CGGGTTTTGGCATTGCCTTGCTGAATCCGTTTTCCGGTGCACTGGATCCGCTCGGCCTTGCCTACGCATTGGCTGCCGCCTTTTGCTGGGGTGCTTACATCATTCTCGGCCAGCGGCTCAGCGGCGCCTTGCCGGGGCAGCAAGGACTGGCGTTGGCGATGTCAGCCGCCGCGTTGATGATCGCGCCGTTCGGTGCCGTGGCCGCAGCGCCGGTAGTGACGGAGATGAATTGGCTGCTCGCGGCCGTGGCGGTGGCACTGTTGTCTTCGGTGGTGCCGTATACGTTGGAGATGGAAGCCTTGCGCCGCATTCCGACGCGGGTATTCGGCATCCTGATGAGTCTGGAACCGGCGGTGGCCGCGTTGATGGGCCTGCTAATCCTGCACGAAGCGCTGAGTGGCAATCAGATTGTCGCCATCGCCTTGGTGATGGTCGCGAGCTACGGTGCAATGCGCTATGCCAAGGCGGCTGCGCCACCAGTTAAGGTCGAAGAGAAAGCCGCTGGCGGAACGACCTGAATATGGTAAAACCTTCCGTTATCTTGAACTGAAAAGCGGGTGCAACCATGAAGCACACAGCGTTGGTGATGGTGGGCTTGTCGTTGGCGGTGTTGCTGGCCGGTTGTGGCGAGGAAAAGCCGCCGGAGCCGTCGGCCGTGGAAGCGGCAGGCAAGGAGCTTGGTCAGGCCGTCAGCCGCGATCTGAAAGAAGAGCTGGAGCAGGCGCAAGCCGTGCAGCAGCAGGCGCAACAAGCAGCCGAGCAGCTCGATAAACAGATCGACGAACAGACCGAAGCCGAATCTCCCTGATCAGTCCGTACCCGCCACCGTGGCCGGCATGACGACCAAGCCGGAATCAGGTGGAAATCGTAACCACGTGGAATCGATGTTCGGTCAGGCGTCGGGCCTGACCGTTGAATGAGTTGCAATCGCCATCATGACCGCTGTACCTGCCCTGGTTGAACAACCGCAATTGGATGCTGTGTATCAGCAGTTCATCAATGAACTGCGCCGCGCCGGTTTCGCCGGCGTTATTGCAACGGACTATGCCACGCGTTTGGTGCATGCCACTGATAACAGCGTCTATCAATTGCTGCCGCAGGCGGTGGTGTTTCCGCGCCACGAAGCGGATGTCAGCTGCATTTTCGCGCTGGCACACCGGGATGAATTCCGCGCGGTCAAGCTGTCGCCGCGTGGTGGTGGCACCGGCACCAATGGCCAGTCGTTGACCACCGGCATCATCGTTGATGTGTCGCGTTTCCAAAACGCTATTCTGGAAGTGAACACCGTCGAGCGTTGGGTGCGTGTGCAGCCCGGTGTGATCCTCGATCAATTGCAGGATGTGGTGAATCCGCAGGGCTTTTTCTTTGCGCCGGAGTTGTCGCCGTCCAACCGGGCCACGCTCGGTGGCATGGCTAATACCGATGCCTGCGGCAAAGGCTCGCGGCTGTATGGCCGCACCGGCGATCACGTGATCGCGCTGCGCGTAGTCCTGAACAATGGCGAGGTCATTGATACCGGCCGGCTGGAAGCCAGCGAATTTTTTGCCCGCAAGCACAAGCCGGGGCGGGAAGGCGAGATCTACCGGCTGATTGACGACGCCTGTCGCAACGCGCCGCAGCATCCGAACGCGGACCGACTCGGCCGCTTCATTACCGCCTACAACCTCTGGCATGTAATCGATGAAAAGACCTGTAGCTTCTCGCTGAATCCGGTGCTGTGCGGCTCCGAAGGCACGCTCGCTGTGATCACCGAGCTCAAGCTCAAGCTGACGCCACTGCCGAAGCACAAGGCGCTGTTCGCGATTCGGTACCGCACCTTTGATGCGGCGCTCGCGGCGGCGCATGATTTGTTGAAACACCAGCCGTCGGCGGTGGAAACCATTGATGACAAGATCCTCACGTTGGCCAAGGACGACATCATCTTCCCGAAGGTGAAGCCGTATCTGGGCGAGCAGCAGGATTTCACCGGCAACGCCATCAACCTGGTCGAGTTTGTCGGCGATGATGCCTCGGAATTTTCCGCACGCGCCGAACAGCTGAAAGCCGAGTTGCCGACCGCGGCAGAGGTCATCAGTTTTCACTACACCACCGAGAAAGCCGCGCAGGCCGCGCTGTGGGATCTGCGCAAGAAAGGGGTAGGGCTGCTCGGCAATGCCAAAGGCAAACGCCGACCGATCCCGTTTGTCGAGGACACGGCGGTACCGCCGGAAAATCTCGCGGCGTACATTCGCGAGTTCCGTGCCTTGCTCGACAGCCACGGTCTGACCTACGGCATGTTCGGTCATGTCGATGTCGGCTGCCTGCACGTGCGGCCGGCACTGAATTTGCGCAGCGATGCCGACGAGGCGGTGTTCCGCCAGATCTCCGATGCCGTTTATGCGCTGTGCAAAAAGTACGGCGGCGTCATGTGGTCGGAACATGGCAAAGGCCTGCGTGCCTGGTACGGTCCGGAATTTCACGGCGATGAAATCTACCGCCGCATGCGGCAGGTCAAAACGGCGTTTGATCCGCGCAATCAGCTCAGTCCGGGCAAGATTTGCGCGCCGCTCGACGATGCCACGCTGCTGCTGGACCCGTTCCAGAACACGCGCGGTCAGCAGGATCGCCAGATCAGCGACAGCGCAGAAACGCTGGCGCCCGGTGCGCTGTACTGCAACGGCAATGGTCAGTGTTTTGATTACCGGATGGACAGCATCATGTGTCCATCCTACAAGGCGACCGGCAACCGGCTGCACTCACCGAAAGGTCGCTCCGGTCTGATGCGCGAATGGCTGCGTCAGGCGTCGGTGGCCGGCATCAGCCTGACGCCGGCGCCGGCAAGTGTCGGTGAAACACTGCAGCGCGAACTGCGCCGCATTCCGCTGTTGAATACCGGTGCGGATTTTTCGCACGAGGTCAATGCTGCCATGGCCGGCTGCCTCGCCTGCAAGGCCTGCTCGACCCAGTGTCCGATCAAGGTCGATGTGCCGAGCCAGAAATCGCTGTTCCTGCACCATTACCATCGCCGTTACCCGCGGCCGCTGCGTGATTATCTGCTGACGACGCTCGAGCGCTGGGCGCCGTGGGCGGCGCGTTTGCCACGATTCAGCAATGCGGTGTTGTTCAATCCGATCAGCACCGCGCTTGCGAGTCACTTGTTCGGCTTGCAGGCCTTGCCGTCGTTTGCACGGGGCAATGTGTATGACTTGCTGCGCGCGCGCAAGGCGCGCCAGTTCGATGCCGATGCGCTGACCAAACTGAGTCCTGATCAGCGCGCCAACACCGTGTTGCTGTTGCAGGATCCGTTCACCAGTTTCTTTGACAGCGACGCTTTGGCCAATGCTGTTCGGCTGTTGGAGCGTTTTGGCAAACGGGTGGTGATTCTGCCGTTCCTCCCACTCGGCAAGGCCGAGCACGTCAAGGGCATGTTGCCGGCGTTTCAGCGTCGCGCCGAGGCGGCCGTGACGCGGCTGCGTGAACTGGCGCCGCTGCAATTGCCGATCGTCGGCATCGAGGCAACGCAGGTGCTATTGTTCCGGCAGGAATACCCGAGCGTGACCGATTGCGCCGGTACGCCGCCGGTGTTGACCTTGGCGGAATATCTGGCGCGCACCGAGCTGTCGTTTACCGCGAACCAGCGACCGACGGTGCACTTGTTCTCGCATTGCACCGAGAAAACCCAGTTGGGTGAATCGGTAAGCCAATGGCAGCAGGTATTCCGGCGGCTTGGCCTTGAGCTCAAACCGATCGCGACCGGTTGTTGTGGTATGGCCGGCAGCTACGGTCATGAGCGCGAGCACGCCGCTGAATCGGCGCTGTTGTTCGAGCAAAGCTGGGCCGATTCGCTGAAGCAGGCGCGGCAACAAGGCCTGGTCTGTGCGACCGGTTTTTCCTGCCGCGAACAAACCGAGCGTATGGCCGGTGAGCGGGTGCCGGATCCGGCGACGGTGCTGTTGGCCTTGCTGGATTGAGCCAGCGCGCCGTCATATCGTGATGGCGCGCTGTCGTGATCGTAAAAAGTTGAATCCGGATGTGATGCAAACAGGAGCGGATGCAGTGCTGGCGTTGTCGGGCAGTGAACGGCAGAACGAGTCGCCATTATTGGTGCAGCGGTTTCTGGAGCAAGTGTATGCCGATCCGGATGGCGTGTTCCTGACCCAGCCCCATGCGGGTGGCGTTCGTGACATCAGCTGGCGACAGGCTCACCATGAAGTGGCGCGTATTGCCACGTATCTGCGCAAGTTTCCGCGTGGCAGCCACATCGCCATTTACTCGCTCAACTGCGCCCACTGGATACTGGCCGATCTGGCAATTTGGCTGGCCGGTCATGTCAGCGTGCCGGTGTACCCGACCGCCGGTCGCGATGCGATCCGGCAAGTGCTGGAGCACAGCGATGCAGTCGCGGTGTTCGTCGGCAAGCTGTATGACTATGCGGACAAGGCAGGCGCCATTCCCGATTCGCTTGAGCGGATTGCCATGCACCAGCCCCACGATGGCCTGCTTGATTGGGATGAAATTGTCCGTCGTGAATTGCCGCTGCTGAATCCGGAACTGCCGGCAGCTGACGATCTCGCAACGATTGTCTACACCTCGGGCACGACCGGTGAGGCAAAAGGCGTGATGATCAGTTTCGGCATCATGCGCCATGCCGCCAGCAACATGCTGCAATGGGCCAACGTGGTCGGCAGTCAGCGGTTCTTCTCGTATCTGCCGCTCGCTCATGCCGCCGAGCGTTTGGTTGTCGAATGTATCGGCATTTACAGCGGCAGCCGCATTTTCTTTGCCGAATCGCTCGACACCTTCGCCCGCGATTTGCGCAAGGCATCGCCAACGATATTTCTGGCAGTGCCGCGGATCTGGCTCAAGTTCCAGCAGGGCATTGAAGCACGCATCGGCGCCGCCCGGTTGACACGGGCGCTGGCCCTGCCGGTGCTCGGGCCGTTGCTCGGCCGCATCCTGTGCAAGGGGCTCGGCCTGCACAAGGTGCAGATCGCAATCAGCGGTGCAGCGGCATTGTCCGGCGAGCTCATTGCTTGGTACGAGCGCCTCGGCATCCGCATCTGCGAAGGCTATGGCATGAGCGAGACTTTTGGTTATTCGCATGGCTCGCACCCGGCGCGTCGCCGGCAGGGCGCCGTTGGCGAATGCTTGCCGAACGCTGAGTGCAAAATTGCCGAAGACGGCGAGATCCTGCTGCGCAATCCTTGCATGATGTTGGGCTATTACAAGGCGCCGGAATTGACCGCGGCCGTCATTCAGGACGGTTGGCTTTACACCGGCGATCTCGGCGAGCAGGATGCAGCTGGAATGTTACGGCTGACTGGCCGCAAAAAAGAAATCTTCAAGACCTCCAAGGGCAAATACGTCGCGCCGGCGCCGATTGAAGCCCGGCTGGAATTGCTCGCCGGCGTGGAGCAGCTGTGTGTGCTGGGTGCGGATCGGGCGCAGCCGGTTGCACTGGCGGTGCTGCGCGAGCTGGCCGATGATGCACGCGGTCATGTCGAGCAGCGTTTGCATGAAGCCTTGCAACAGATCAATGCGACGCTGGAAAGTCACGAACAGCTGGCGCAAATCATCGTACTATTCGAACAATGGACCACCGACAACGGCCTGATGACGCCGACACTGAAGCTGCGCCGGCACGAGATCGAGCGCCGTTATGCGGCACTGGTCGCGGCCTGCGAGCAGCGCAACGAGCGGGTCAGCTGGGCCGACCGGGTGGCGATGACGCCATAACGAACACAGAACGGTGAAGGCGATGAGCGGATTTTCCCACCTTGATGAGCACGGTCGCATCCGCATGGTCGATGTCGCCGACAAACCGGTGACCGACCGGCTCGCCGTGGCAACGGCCACGGTGCACATGCAACCGGCAACCCTGGCAGCGTTGGCGGCCGGTGAACTGCCGAAAGGCAATGTGCTGACCACGGCGCATGTCGCCGGCGTGCTCGCTGCCAAGCGCTGTGATGAGTTGATTCCGCTCTGTCACAGTCTGCCGCTGTCCGGTGTGGAGATTGGCTTCGCGCTCGATCATGACGCCAGTTGTGTTCGCATTCGCGCCAGTGCCCGCGTCAAGGCCAATACCGGCGTCGAAATGGAGGCGCTGACCGCTGCCAGTGTTGCCGCGCTGACCATTTATGACATGTGCAAGGCGATCGACAAGCAGATGCGCATCGATGACATCCGGGTCGTGGAAAAGCGCGGCGGTCGTTCCGGCGATTTTGTCGCGGCCAGTTGACAGCGAATCGGCGCAGGAGCAGCACCATGTTGCGGGTTTTGTTTTTTGGCAGTCTGGCCGAACAAGTGGGCATGGCCGAGTTGACGCTTGATTGGCAGCCCGGTTGGCAGCAGGTGCAGGACGTCGTGACCAGTCTGCACAGTTCGCATCCGGCGATTGCTCAGGCATTGGCGAAGCGGCGTGGACTCTTGATTGCCGTCAATCAGCGCATCGGTGCGGCAACTGCGGCCATCGCCGATCAGGACGAGCTGGCGTTTCTGCCGCCGGTGACAGGAGGTTGAGCATGAACGCCATCATGCCAGTGTGTCCGATTCAGGTTGCCGCGCAATTTGATGACTTCGATGTCGGTGCGCTGACTCGGCGTTTGTATGCGCAAGCCGGTGCGGTTGGTGCGGTGGCAACCTTCGTCGGTTTGGTACGCACGGATGACGACGTGCTGGCGTTGACCTTGCAACATTATCCGGGTTTGACTGAGCACAGTTTGCAGCAATTGGCTGCCGAGGCCGCAGCACGCTGGCCTTTGTTCGGGATCGAAATTGTGCACCGGGTCGGACGTCTGAATCCGGGCGAGCAGATTGTGTATGTCGGCGTTGCCAGCGGCCATCGTCGGGAAGCGCTGACAGCCTGCAGCTATCTGGCCGATCAATTGAAAACCCGTGCCATCCTGTGGAAGTTGGAGCATCGCCCGACCGGTGACACTTGGCTTGAACCGACCGATGCTGATAATGCGTCTGTTGCCAGCTGGCATCAGCAAGCGTAGCGACGCTGTGTTGTCCACGCCGATGTTGCTGATCATTCCCTGTGTCGATTATGTTGCCGGCCGCTGCCGTTCCTGTGGTTGGCTTGAACTGCCCTATGCCGAGCAATTGGCGCGCAAAGACGGTCACCTGAAATCGCTGCTGGCCGAACGCGCGTTGACTGCAACGGAATGGTTGCCGCCGGTCGCCAGCGCGGTAAGCGGATTTCGCAATCGGGCAAAAATGGTTGTCAGCGGCAGTATCGATGCGCCGTTGCTCGGCATCGTCAACGGTGCAGGCGAGGCGGTCGATCTGCAGCAGTGCCCGTTGTATCCGGAACCGTTTCGACCACTGTTCGCGGCCTTGCAGCGATTTATCCGGACCGCTGCTCTGGAGCCGTATGACATCGGCCAGCGCCGCGGTGAATTGAAGTATCTGCTCATCAATCGCAGTCAGTACGACGGTGGCGTGATGCTGCGTTTTGTGCTGCGCTCAAAATCGCGGCTTGATGCCATACGCAAATACCTGCCGGAATTGCTCGCCGAGCGGCCGGAGCTGAAGGTCGTGTCGGTCAATCTGCAACCGGTACATATGGCCGTGCTGGAAGGGGAGCAGGAGATTGTGCTGACCGCGCAACAGGCGCTGCGCGAGCAACTCAATCAGGTTCCGCTGTATTTGCGGCCGAAGAGTTTTTTCCAGACCAACCCGAACGTGGCCGCCGCGTTGTATCGCACCGCGGCCGAATGGACCGCGGATCTCACCATTCGCTCATTGTGGGATCTGTTCTGTGGTGTTGGTGGTTTTGGCCTTCACTGCGTGCGCGCCGGAGTCAGCCTGGTCGGTATTGAGCGCGAAGCGGAGGCGATTGCCTGTGCCGAACAATCGGCGCGCGAAATGGGCTTGGCAGACGTGCGCTTTGCCGCACTCGATGCCAGCGGGTTTGTCGCCGGTGAAACGCAGGCGCCCGATCTGGTTCTGGTCAATCCGCCGCGGCGCGGCATTGGTACCGAACTGTGCCAATGGTTGGCGCAGACAGCGCCGCAGTATCTGCTGTATTCAAGCTGCAACGCCGAATCACTGGCGCGTGATCTGGCGCTGTTGCCGGATTATCAGCTGCGCCGGGTGCAGCTGTTCGATCTGTTTCCGCATACCGACCATTACGAGACGCTGGCGCTGCTTGTACGCACGGCTTGAGTCTCGGTCTTGCGCCCAGGCTTGGCCGTGGTGTCGTCGGGCAAGCGTATTCGTTCACGCCGCATATTGATCGCTAGTTTCGTCGTTGACACCGCGTCTGTGCCGTTATGGCGCCGCCTTGCCATAGCCATGTGGGTTGTAGGGCATTTCTTGCAGGGTCGGCAGTCGTGTGCCATGTTTGAGCAGGCCTCTGCGTCGGTGTTCAGTAATGGCCGGATACCGTAGCAGTCACATGTGGCGCCGGCGGCGTCAGAAGGCTGTCCCATCGAAAACGGTACGGAGGCAGTGATGGCGGAGTCGGCGCAAACCCAACACGGCAGCGTCAGGTACCGGCACAAAGATTCTTCCTATTTCGAAAAGCGTGGCCTGCGCCGGTATGCCGGTGTTTGGTCGCTCTGGGCACTCGGCGTTGGTGCGGTGATCTCCGGCCATTTCTCCGGCTGGAACCTTGGTCTTGGCGCGGGCGGTTTTGGCGGCATGCTGATTGCGACCGTCGTGATCATGCTGATGTACCTTGGCCTCTGTTTCAGCATCGCAGAGATGTCACCAGCGCTGCCCCATACGGGCGGCGCCTATTCCTTTGCCCGTACCGCGATGGGGCCATGGGGCGGTTTTATTACCGGCCTGGCCGAGAACATCGAGTTCGTTCTTACCCCCGCCGTCATCGTCTTTTTCATTGGTTCTTATCTGGGCAGCATCTTTGACACGGCGCCGGCATTTCAGCCGGTCTGGTGGATTGGCTGTTATGTGATCTTTGTTGGCCTCAATTTGATTGCAGTCGAGCTGTCGTTTCGTGTGTCGTTGATCGTGACGCTGCTCGCGTTGGCCGTGCTGGCCTTGTTCTGGTTCAGCGCCGTACCGGCGGCGGATTTTTCTGCGCACGCACTCAATATCGGCGTTGCGCCCGATGGCAGTGCCATCCGTTTGGCGCAGGGCGGTGGCGACTGGCTGCCGTTCGGTCTTGCTGGCGCGTTTGCCTGCCTGCCATTTGCCGTCTGGCTGTTTTTGGCGATTGAGCAAATGCCGCTGGCGGCGGAGGAAAGCGTCGATCCCAAACGTGATATGCCGCGTGGCTTGATCTTCGGCATTTTCACCCTGATTTTCTCGGCTTTCATGATTCTGTTTCTGAACACCAGCATTGCGCCCGGTGCATTTGGCTTGGCAACATCGGGCGAGCCGTTGCTCGATGGTTTCCGGACACTGTATGGCAGCGATATCGCCAAGGTGTTGTCGCTGTTTGCCGTGATTGGTCTGATTGCCAGTTTCCACACCATCATTTTTGCCTTCGGCCGGCAGATCTATTCGCTGTCGCGCGCCGGTTACTTCCCGGAGTTTTTGTCGTTGACCCATGGCCGGCGCAAAACGCCACACGTTGCCCTGATCTCCGGCTCCTTGCTCGGACTGTCGGTACTGCTGATCACTTGGGCTGTGGCAGGGGAGGCGGGCGGTGCGTTCATCGGCGGGACGCTGGTCAACATGGCGGTGTTCGGCGCGATGTTCTCGTACATGATGCAGGCGCTGTCATTCATCCAGTTGCGCCGGCGGTTCCCGCATATCGAGCGGCCATATCGCAGCCCGCTTGGCGTGTTTGGCGCGGTGCTGACGTTTGTGATTGCGGCGGTGACCGTGTACTTTCAGCTGCTTGATCCGGTGTATCAGAAAGGTGTGTACGGCGTGGCGATTTGGTATGCGCTTGGCATCAGCTACTTTGCGCTGTTTGGCCGGCATCGGCTGGTGTTGTCACCGGAAGAGAAATTCGCCATCTCGGGTGGCAAGGCAAGCTACGAATTTTATTAAGCGAGCGCGGCCCTAACTGGGCACTGAACCGTGTGCCGATGCGGGCATCACACCGAGCAGCGTCTGCTGCTGGTTGGCTTGGCGGCGAGCCCAGATTTTTTCATGGAAGTAGTAAGCGACGGTGTTGCAGAGCGGCTCCACCAGCGCCAGTGTGCCGCCAGCAACCACGCTGCCGGTCACCAGATAACCAATGCTGAACGCGACCGTGAAATGCACGGCGGCAAAGCTTGCGGTTTTGGCCATGGCAATCAACTCCTGAATGGGATGACGCCACTTTCGCGCTCCGCTCGCGTCACAGCCAATTGATTGTGGCCATCACAGCCATAGCCCGGAGCATCCGTCCCGCCGTTGAAGGCACGCGCTATGCCAGCGGTGCCGGCACTTCCCGCCACTCGCCCGGCGCCAACCCTTCAATCGACCAGTCCCCGATCCGGACTCGGACCAAGCGCAGGGTCGGAAAGCCGACGGCGGCGGTCATCCGGCGCACTTGTCGGTTGCGCCCTTCGCTGATGGTCAGGCTGAGCCAGCTGGTCGGAATCGCCTTGCGAAACCGAACCGGTGGCTCACGTGGCCACAACGCCGGCTCGGCGAGGCGCTCGGCTTGGGCAGGCCGGGTCAGGCCATCGTTTAGCTCGACTCCTTTGCGCAGCTGCGCCAGCGCTTGCTCAGTGATCTCGCCGTCGACCTGGGCCCAGTAGGTTTTGCTCAGCTTGAACTTGGGCGAGCTGATCCGGGCCTGCAGCAGGCCATCGTCAGTCAGCAGCAGCAGCCCTTCGCTGTCGGTATCGAGCCGGCCGGCCGGGTAAACATCGGGAACCGGGATGTAATCCTTCAGGGTCGGTTTGCCGGAGCCGTCATCGCTGAACTGACAGAGGACGCCGTAGGGCTTGTTGAACAGGATGAGTTTTGACACGAGGGTAGTCCGGGCTCGGGGCACGATAACGCGGCGCTCCAAATAAGCGCACGCGCCGCCACGCGATGCTTGTCAGACCAGTATGCTGCGCAGCAGTAAACAGCTTAACACGTTGATTTTCTGCCGAAAGAAAAGGGCGCCGAAGTGGCGCCCTTTTTCAGATATGTGTGCAGTTTATGTGAAAGGTTCAAA
This sequence comes from uncultured Kangiella sp., assembly GCA_946480585.1. Next base: position 2,334 of record CAMLKQ010000028.1, on the reverse strand, counting down.
TACCTTTCTTTTCTGACTTGCTGCTGCCGGGTTCAATATTGGTGGCATGCAGTCCTTTCGGGCCTTGCGTGACTTCGAATGACACTTCTTGGCCGGCCTTCAGGCTCTTGTAGCCATCCATGTCGATGGTTGAGTAATGCACAAACACGTCATCACCGCCCTCGGTAGGACGAATGAAGCCGTAGCCCTTTGCATTGTTGAACCACTTCACCGTGCCGTAAGCCATACCTGACTTCCTTCTCATCCGCTAACAGGAGATGCTGGCTGCTCCTCGGGCGACTTTCCCTCTCTGACACGCGGCATACCGACGACGACTTCACATTCTGGCAACTGCGCGACAAATACTGGCTCATCCGTCCCGGACGACTGGGCAGGGCAGACGAATAGTGGACATCTGTTCAACACTTTGTCAAGACGGTTTCAGGCTTACAAAACGCTACATCCAGGCACGGCTCTTGAATATGTTAGATTGCGCCCAATTTCCTAAACCAAATCCGAAGTGTCCACAGTGGACTACGCTTACACCATGAGTACGACGCCGCTGCCAATTGAACAGCAGACCGTCGAGGTCGCGCCGGCGGAACCGCAAGTCAAACCGCCACGTATGTATAAGGTGGTCATGCTGAATGACGATTTCACGCCGATGGATTTCGTCGTGGAGGTGCTGCACAAGTTTTTTGGCATGAACCAGGAACAAGCTGTCAAAGTGATGTTGCAAGTGCATTACGACGGTCGCGCCGTTTGCGGCGTGTACCGGTTCGAAATTGCCGAAACCAAGGCGATGCAGGTGGTGGAGTACGCCAAAGCGAACCAACACCCGCTGCAGTGCACGGTGGAAGCGAACTGATTCAGAAATTGATGGTCAGTGGATGAACGAACGTGTGCAGTGCAGAAATGGTCTTTTTGCCTGTTGTCTGTCGTACAAGACCTGAGGTGGTCGTATGCTGAGCAAAGATTTGGAACTGACGCTGAACCAGGCGTTCAAGCAAGCGCGCGAGAAGCGCCATGAGTTCATGACGGTTGAGCATTTGCTGCTCGCCTTGCTCGACAATGCGGTGGCGGTCAATGTGCTGCGCGCCTGTGGCGCCAATGTCGATCGGCTGCGCCGCGAACTGGCGCATTTTGTCGACGAGACCACGCCGCTGTTGCCGACCGATGACGAGAGCCGTGACACCCAGCCGACGCTCGGCTTCCAGCGGGTATTGCAGCGCGCGGTGTTTCATGTCCAGTCAGCGGGCAAGAAAGAAGTGACCGGCGCCAATGTGCTGGTCGCGATCTTCAGCGAGCAGGAATCGCAGGCCGTGTATCTGCTGCATCAGGAGCAAGTCTCGCGACTGGATGTGGTCAATTACATTTCGCACGGCATTTCGAAAGTCGCCGGCAGCGAGCGCGAAGCCCCGCAGCCGCAAGCCGAAGCCGAAGAAGAGGGGGGTACCGAGGCCGGCAAATCGCCGCTCGAAAGTTTCGCCTCCAATCTGAATGAGTTGGCCAAGCAAGGCAAAATCGATCCCTTGATTGGTCGGCACCATGAACTGGAGCGCACCATTCAGGTTTTGTGTCGTCGCCGCAAGAACAATCCACTGCTGGTCGGTGAGGCCGGTGTCGGCAAGACCGCGATTGCCGAAGGGCTGGCGCGCCGCATCGTCGATGGCGATGTGCCGGACGTGATGAAAGATGGTGTGGTCTTCGCGCTCGATCTGGGTGGCCTGCTGGCCGGTACCAAATACCGTGGCGATTTCGAGAAGCGGTTGAAAGCCGTGTTGAAAGAGTTGAAAGAAAAGCCACACGCGATTCTGTTCATCGATGAGATCCACACCATCATCGGCGCGGGTGCTGCCAGCGGTGGTGTCATGGATGCCTCAAACCTGGTCAAGCCAATGTTGGCGTCGGGTGAGATCAAGTGCATCGGCTCGACCACGTTCCAGGAATACCGCGGCATCTTCGAAAAAGATCGCGCGCTCGCGCGTCGCTTCCAGAAGATCGACGTACTCGAGCCGTCGATTGATGAGACCTACGAAATTCTCAAGGGCCTGAAAACCCATTACGAGAAGCACCACAGCGTCCGTTATACGCCGGCGGCCTTGCAGGCGGCTGCTGAGCTGTCCGCGAAGTACATCAATGATCGGCAATTGCCGGACAAGGCGATTGATGTCATCGACGAAGCGGGCGCCAGCCAGCGCCTGCTCGCACCGAGCAAGCGCAAGAAAGTGATTGGTGTACACGAGATCGAGGATATCGTGTCGAAGATCGCCCGCATTCCAACCAAGACCGTGTCTACCTCGGATCGCGAAGCGCTGCGCAATCTTGGCCAGTCGCTGAAAGGCGTGGTGTTCG
>CAMLKQ010000027.1 GCA_946480585.1 uncultured Kangiella sp. | reverse complement strand
ATGGTCGCGGTCGGCGCGATGGCCATGACGTTGGAGTTGCGCATGCCTTGCGTTTGCACTTTGCTGCGCAGGGCGGCCCAGTCCATGGTCTGGCTCATGTCGACGCTGACGTAGTCCTTGCCGCGGTTTTCGGCAATGAACTTGACCGAGTCGATCGGCAAGATGCCTTTCGACCACAGCGAACCTTCATAGGTCTGGTAGCTGCCGCGCTCTTTGGCCAGTTCGCTCGATGCGGCAATGGCGTAGTAGCTGATCGCTTCCATCGAACGGTCGGCGAACTCCACGGCGGCGTCCGAGGCATACGGCGTCTTCAGCAGATACAGCGCGTCCTGGAAGCCCATGATGCCGAGGCCGATCGGCCGGTGCTTCATGTTCGAGTTCTGTGCTTGCGGCACCGGGTAGAAGTTGATGTCGATGACGTTGTCGAGCATCCGCACCGCGGTCTTGACCGTCTTCTCCAGCTTCACCAGATCCAGCTTGCCGTCAACGATGTGGTTGACCAGGTTGACCGAGCCGAGGTTACAGACAGCGATTTCATCCTGATTGGTGTTCAGGGTGATCTCGGTGCACAGGTTCGAGCTGTGGACCACGCCAACGTGCTGCTGCGGCGAACGCAGGTTGCAGACGTCTTTGAAAGTGATCCACGGGTGGCCGGTTTCGAACAGCATGCTGAGCATCTTGCGCCACAGATCTTTCGCCGGCAGGGTCTTGTGGACCTTGATCTTGCCTTCTTTGGCGAGGCGCTCGTAATGCTCGTAGCGCTCCTGGAATTTCAGGCCGTAGAGGTCATGCAGATCCGGCACGTCGTTCGGCGAGAACAGCGTCCAGTCTTGATCGTCGGTGACCCGCTTCATGAACAGATCCGGCACCCAGTTGGCGGTGTTCATGTCGTGGGTACGGCGGCGATCGTCACCGGTGTTCTTGCGCAGTTCCAGAAACTCTTCGATGTCGATGTGCCAGGTTTCCAGATAGGCACAGACGGCGCCTTTGCGCTTGCCGCCCTGGTTCACTGCGACCGCGGTGTCGTTGGCGACTTTCATGAACGGGACAACGCCCTGGCTCTTGCCGTTGGTGCCCTTGATGTGGGCGCCGAGGCCGCGCACCGGGGTCCAGTCGTTGCCGAGGCCGCCGGCAAACTTCGACAGCAGTGCGTTGTCGCGCACGGCCGCGAAAATGCCGCCGAGATCGTCCGGCACCGTGGTCAGGTAGCAGCTCGACAGCTGCGAGTGCAGCGTGCCGGCGTTGAACAGCGTCGGCGTCGACGACATGTAGTCGTTGCTCGACAGCAGGTTGTAGAACTCGATGGCGCGTTCGTTCTTCTGCGGTTCACGGATGGCAAGGCCCATCGCGACGCGCATGAAGAACACCTGCGGCAGTTCGAAGCGGACGTTGTTGTGGTGAATGAAGTAACGATCGTACAGCGTCTGAATACCGAGGTAATCAAACTGCATGTCGCGTTCGGCCTTGATGGCGGCGCCGAGCTTGGCCAGATCAAACGTGGCCAGTTCCGGCGACACGAGTTCGAGTTCGATACCGCGCTTGATGAACGTGTTCAGCGCTTGCGGGTAGAGCGCGTTCATGTCGTGTTGCTGGGCGTTTTCGGCAATGCCGAGGTAGCTCAGCGCTTCGGCACGGACCACGTCCATCAGCAGGCGGGCGGTGACATAGGCATAGGCCGGGTCGCGCTCGATGAGCGGACGGGCCGACATGATCAGCGCCTGCGAAACGTCGGCTTCGGCGACGCCGTCATAAAGGTTGCGCACGGCATCCTTGATGATGGCGCTCGGGTCGACGTCTTTCAGGCCTTGGCAGGCTTCTTCAACCAGCGTTTGCACGCGGGCCATGTCCAGCGCTTTCAGCGCGCCGGTCTTGTCCTTGACCCGGACGTTGGTGGCAACGCCAGCGGCTTCGCGCGCAGCCTGTTCTTTGGCGGTGCGCTCTTCGGCGCGCTTTTCGCGGTAGAGCACGTAGGCGCGGGCGACTTTCTGCTCGCCGCTGCGCATCAGCGCCAGCTCGACCTGATCCTGGATGTCTTCAATATGGACGGTGCCGCCGCCCGGGTGGCGGCGCTGCAGCGTGGCCCAGATCTGCTGGGCGAGTTCGCGCACGGTTTCGTGCACGCGGCTGGAGCCAGCGGCCTGACCGCCTTCCACGGCCAAAAAGGCCTTGGTGACGGCGACTTCAATCTTGCTCAAATCAAACGACACGACCTTGCCGTTGCGCTTGATCACGCGCAGCTGGCCCGGAGCGGTGGCAGCCAAATCGGATTGGTTTTGTGGGTGATTTTGGCTCGGGTTCATCGTGGCACTGCTGCTGATGCTGGTGTGCTGTTCCATGGCTCCTCCACTGATGGCCAGTATTTTTGGGTTTATCGCCAGCGTCCGCGGGTTCGGACGGAGGTCCAATACCTTCCGGCGTACGGCAAACTGCGTGACCGCAAAACGGCAATCCATCGTCAACGCGGGCGGGTGGCGAAGTGCTCACTCCGGCGTTGCGCCGGGACGGCTGCCAACCTTGCGAAAACGTGAAACCGGGGGCTTGACGACTGGCGCTGATTTTGCTGCTCAGCACAATCGTTGGTGGCCCACCGGGATCGGAGCCCCCATATATTGGGGTCCGACGGGGTGTCGACACTGTAGGACCTTTTTTCCGGCACAGCAAGTAGAGCAAGGTGCTAAAACCTGTTGGGAAAGCTGTGGAAAACGTGACGACTCTGCACTTGTGAACCAGTTAGTGCAGATCGGCCGATTTGGCGCAGTTTTGTCGGGGTTTTCTGCCGGCGTGGCCGGCGCAAAATGCTGCATTTTTGACCACGTCTCGCAGCCGAGATTTTGTCGAATTGCTGCCGTTTTTCGACGGTATTGGTGAGGCTCAGCTATGCTGCAATGAATCTGCCCGTTGCTGCTGTCCAGGATGAGCAAGCACCTCGAACTTTTATTGGTGGAAGACTCGGTCGACGATGCCGATCTGCTGATGCTGGCGCTGCGGCGTGGCGGTTTCAGCCCGGTGCTCACCCGGGTTGATCGGGCCGAGGATTTCCGCAAGGCGTTGGCCGAGCGGCCGTGGCAGCTCATCATCTCCGACGTCAACGTGCCGGGCTTCGGCGCCGAGCGGGCGCTCGCCATCCTGACCGAAACCGGTCTGCAGATCCCTTTTATTGTCGTGTCCGGTCACCTGAAGACCGAGGACGCCGTGTTGATGATGCGGGCCGGCGCCGAAGACTTTGTCCAGAAAGACGATATCGCCCGATTGGTGCCGGCGGTGGAGCGGGCGCTGCGCGATGCCGAGCTGGAGCGGGCGCGGGCGGCCGCCACCGAAGAGGCCGAACGTTATGGCCGGGTGCTCGACGAGGCGGCGGCGGAAATTTACTGGGTCGATGCCCAGCGTCTGGCGGTGGTGCACCTGAACCAGGGCGCCAGCCGCAACAGCGGCTACGACGCTGACACGCTCTGTGACCAACCGTTCGCGCTGCTGCTGCAATGGCCGGAAGAGCAGCTGCGCAGCCGGCTGCAGCCGGTCTATGAAAACGGCGAGCAGGTGCTCAGCTTTGAGGCGACGCTGTACCGTGCCGACGGCAGCAGTTACCCGGCCGATCTGCGCGTCCAGCTGCTGTCCGGTTATCTGGTGGTGCTGGCGATCGATCTGACCGAGAAAAAAGCCACGGCCGAGCAGCTGCGCAAACTGTCGCAAGCGGTGGAGCAGAGCCCGAGCGGGGTGGTGATTGTCGATCAGCGCGGCGTGATCGAATACGTCAACCGCAGCTTTGTCGAGATGAACGGTTTCGAGTCCGTTGAAGTGCTCGGCCATGATCTGTGTGATCTCATCACCCAGCAGTCACCCAGCCAGCGCACCCAGCAGCTGCGCGAAGCGATGCAGCACGGCGTCAGCTGGCGCGGCGAGCTGCACACCCGTCGCAAAGACGGCAACGCGATTTGGGAGTATGTGTCGCTGTCGCCGATCCTGGCCGACGAGATGGCGCCGCTGGCGACCCGGAGCGATCGGCCGGCGCATTTTCTGGTGATGTTGGAAGACATCACGGTCCGCAAGGAATATGAACAAAAACTGATGCGGCAGGCGAGTTTTGACGAGCTCACCAAATTGCCGAACCGCCTGCTGGCATTTGACCGGCTGAGCGTGGCGCTGGCCGATGCCCGCCGCAACAACAGCCGGGTGGCGCTGTTCTTTATCGATCTCGACAATTTCAAGAACGTCAACGACACGCTCGGCCATTTCGCCGGCGATGCGCTGCTCATTGAAACCGCCGGCCGCTTGCAAAGCTGCCTGCGCGAAACCACCACGCTGGCGCGTTTTGGCGGCGACGAATTCATTCTGGTGATGCCGGATCTGGATAATCCGAACAGTGCCCGGGTGCTGGCACAGCGCATTCTGAAAGTGCTGCAGCATCCGTTTCACATTCACGGCCGGGAATTGTTCATTTCGGCCAGTATCGGCATCACTATTTGTCCGGATGACGGTGACACCACGCAGATCCTGCTACAAAACGCTGACGCGGCGATGTACCGCAGCAAAGAGCTCGGCAAAAACGCCTTCAGTTTCTTCACCCCCGAGATGAACCGGCTGGCGGCGCAGCGGCTGACGCTGGAAACCCAGCTGCGCCGGGCGTTGCCGCAAAACGAATTTCATCTGGTGTATCAGCCGGTGATCTCGGCGCGCACGCTGCGGGTGGTGGCGGTCGAAGTGCTGCTGCGCTGGCAGAACGCTGAACTCGGGCTGGTGGCGCCGGATCAATTCATTCCGATTGCGGAGGAAACCGGCCAGATCGTGCCGATTGGCGAATGGGTGCTGCGCGAATCCTGCCGGATGGTGGCGCAGTGGCAGCAGCAACTCGGGATACCGCTGCGGCTGGCAGTGAACGTATCGGCCCGGCAATTCAGCGGTCAGGGCATGGTCGGTGTGGTGCGTGATGTGTTGGTCGATTCCGGCTTGCCGGCCGAATCGCTGGAGCTCGAGATCACCGAGCGGCTGGTGCTGCACGAAACCGCCAACAATTCCAGTCAGCTGCACCAGATTTGCGAAATGGGCGTGCGGCTCTCGGTTGACGATTTCGGCACCGGCTATTCGGCGCTCAGTTACCTGAAGCGGTTTCCGTTTGATGTGCTGAAGATCGACCGCGCGTTTGTCCGCGACGTGACCCGCGATCGTGACAATGCGGCGCTGGCCAAGGCGATTATCGCGATGGCACATGGCCTCGACATGAAGGTGATCGCCGAAGGGGTCGAGACCTTGGAACAGCGCGACTTTTTGCTTGAGCACGGATGCGACATGATGCAGGGCTATTTCTTCAGCCGGCCGCTGCCGGGCGATCAGCTGCTGGCGATGTTGCAGGAGATCGAGCGGCGCGGTGCCAGCGGCGAGTGAGGCGGGCGCGGTCGGTCCGTGGGGGAAATAAAAAACGCAGCCATCGGCTGCGTTTTTCGTTGGTGGCTGCGCTCAGCGCGGCGCGGTGTTCAGCAGCATCCAGTACAGACCGAGCTGACCGATGGCTTCGGTGAACTGGTTGAAATCGACCGGTTTGGTGATGAAGCTGTTGACGCCAAGCTGATAGGAGCGCACCACGTCGCGCTCTTCCGCCGACGAGGTCAAGACCACGACCGGGATTTTCGCGGTACGCGGATCGGCTTTGAGTCTTTGCAGCACATCGAGGCCGTCAACTTTCGGCAGTTTCAGATCGAGCAGGATGAGCCGTGGCTGTTCGTGAATGGCGCGGCCGGCATGGGCGCCGGTGCAGAAAATGAAGTCGAGCGCTTCGGCGCCATCCCGCGCCACCTCGATATGGTTGGCGAGATTCTTCTTGCGCAGGGCGCGCAAGGTCAGCTCCATGTCGTTCGGATCGTCTTCAACCAGTAGAATTTCCACTTCCATTGCCATTGCACCGCGTCTCCGTCATGGACCAAGAGTAGATGGCAACAGCGTTTCCTTTCAACCGTCGGCGGTGGATTTCACATAAATCACGGACTACTGGCACGGATAAAAAAAGGGGCCGTTGCGGCCCCTTCTCGATACGGCGTGTGGCCGGCTTGGGATCAGCCAAAGTTCTTGGCAGCGAAATCCCAGTTGACCAGCGCCCAGAACGCATCGACGTACTTGGCGCGGGCATTGCGGTAGTCGATGTAGTAGGCGTGCTCCCAGACGTCGCAGGTCAGCAGCGGGGTGTGGCCGTCCAGCATCGGGTTGCCGGCGGCGCCGGTGTTGACGATGTCGACCGAACCGTCGGCCTTCTTGACCAGCCAGGTCCAGCCGGAACCGAAGTTGCCGAGTGCCGAGGCGGTGAACTTCTCTTTGAACGCGGCGAACGAGCCGAAGGCCTTGGTGATGGCATCGGCCAGCTTGCCGGTCGGCTCACCGCCGGCGTTCGGAGCCAGCGAGTGCCAGTAGAAGGTGTGGTTCCAGATCTGGGCGGCGTTGTTGTACACGCCACCTTGCGAGGTCTTCATGATCTCTTCGAGCGACTTGCCTTCGAAGGCGGTGCCCGGCACCAGCTTGTTCAGGTTGTCGACGTAGGTCTGGTGATGCTTGCCGTAGTGGAAATTCAGGGTCTCTTCCGAGATATGCGGGGCCAGCGCGGTGCGGGCATAAGGCAGGGGCGGCAGTTCAAACGCCATGGCAGACTCTCCTCGTCATGAAAGCAATCGGCAATGCCCGCAACTTTTATAAGGGTGTTGCGGGCCGGGGAAAACGCAGGGGCCACATCTTAGTGGAAGCGGGCAGGGCCGACAAATGACCGGTCAGCCGGTTCCGATCGGGTTGGCCTGATGTTGGCCGACGGCTCGGGTACAATAGCCGCCATTTCTGACGTCATGAGGCTCTTTCGCCGTGGATACCATCGAGAAAATCAAGCAGCAGATCGCCGACAACACCATCGTGCTGTACATGAAAGGTTCGCCGAAGTTGCCGATGTGCGGCTTCTCGGCCCGCACTGCGGAAGCGGTGCTGCAATGTGGCCAGCCGTTTGCGTATGTCGACGTGATCGCCAACCCGGACATTCGCGCGGAATTGCCGAAGTACGCCAACTGGCCGACCTTCCCGCAACTGTGGGTCAATGGCGAGCTCATCGGCGGCTGCGACATCGTCACCGAAATGTTCGCCAAGGGTGAGCTGCAGCCGCTGCTGAAAGACGCCACCGACAAAGCGAAAGCGGCGAAAGGCGAAGCCTGATTCGAGGGCTGTTTCGCGCAAATGCTGTTTCGCGCAAAGAAAAGGGCGGAAGAATCCGCCCTTTTTCTTTGCCATTGATTTGTGGGAGCGGGCTTGCCCTCGAAAGATTTCGTGGGAGCGGCTTTAGCCGCGAAATCCTGTCCAACGAATGCCGCTAAGCCAACCATCGCGACTAAAGTCGCTCCCACAGAGGGTTAATGCGGAGCTAACTGCCCGACACACCACCTGCCGCCGATTGCAGGTAATTCTGCAGGCCCATGTCCTTGATCAGACTCTGCTGGGTTTCCAGCCAGTCGATGTGTTCTTCTTCACTGTGCAAAATGTCTTTCAGCAGATCGCGGCTGACAAAGTCGTGCACGCTCTCGCAGTGGGTGATGCCTTCTTTCAGCACCGGCAGCGCTTTCAGTTCCAGTTTCAGATCGCACTTGATGCACTCTTCGACGTTCTCGCCAATCAGCAGTTTGCCGAGATCCTGCAGGTTCGGCAGGCCTTCGAGAAACAGGATGCGCTCAACGAGTTTGTCGGCGTGTTTCATCTCGTCGATCGACTCGTGATACTCGTGATCGGCCAGCGCTTTGTAGCCCCAGTTTTTGTACATGCGGGCGTGCAGAAAATACTGGTTGATGGCGATGAGCTCGTTATAGAGCACTTTGTTGAGGTACTGGATGACCTTGGCGTCGCCTTTCATGGCCATGACTCCGGGGACGATCGTCCCGTTGGCAAGTGAGTGGCCAAAGTCTAGTCCCGCCGATCCCCGAGGACAACGAAAACTGCCGGCTAAGTGTTTGATGGGAAATGAGAATCTGTTTCGTTTCGCTGCGCGTTAGCCGCTGGCGACAAGCGGGCCGAGTCATCTGGCAACGCGCAAAGAAATCAGGCGGCTTTGACGTGATCCGGCAGCGTGTCGAGGCAGTATTTGAGCAACTCGCGGGCATCGCAGCCGCATTTGCCGCATTGGGTGGCAACGCCGAGCTCGCGGGCCAGATCGCGCATGGTGCAGGCGCCGTCTTCAACGGCTTGTTGTATCTGCTGGTCGGTGACGGCTTTGCAGAGGCAGACGTACACGGCGGCGGACCTGTGGCGTGGGGCGGGGTGCCCGTTCATTCAATAGCCGCTATTGTATGAAAATGAGAATGACTGTCAAATGCTTGTGATTGTCATAATCTGATGCGAGCGTACCTTGTTTGGGCGTGGACACGGGTAAGGGCAGGCTACGGGGCGTTTGGCGGGTAGCCGCGCCGCTGATGGCGTCACTCGCTGGCCCTTAAGCGGTGCGTGTGTGCAAAAAATGTCCTAGCAATGCGCTTGGAAATGACCGGTGCCGGCCCCATATAATGGCCGCCCGTTTTGACCCGTACCGTTGCGGTCGGGACTGCAGACTGATTTTTCATCCCCCCAAGAAACAGGAGAGCAACATGGGTGTACTCGTGGGTCGTCCGGCTCCGGACTTCACCGCTGCTGCCGTGCTCGGCAATGGCGAAATCGTTGACAGCTACCACTTCAAGAAGGCCGTCGAAGGCAAATACGCCGTCGTGTTCTTCTACCCGCTCGATTTCACCTTCGTTTGCCCGTCCGAGCTGATCGCCTTTGATCACCGCCTGAACGAGTTCAAGAGCCGCGGCGTGGAAGTGATCGGCGTGTCGATCGACAGCCAGTTCAGCCACCATGCCTGGCGCAACACCCCGGTCGACAAGGGCGGTATCGGCCCGGTCGGCTACACCCTGGTCGCTGACGTCAAGCACGACATCTGCCGCGCGTACGATGTCGAGCATCCGGAAGCCGGCGTCGCGTTCCGTGGTTCGTTCCTGATCGACAAGAAAGGCGTCGTTCGTCACCAGGTCGTCAACGATCTGCCGCTCGGCCGCAACATCGACGAAATGCTGCGCATGATCGACGCGCTGCAGTTCACCGAAGAGCATGGCGAAGTCTGCCCGGCCGGCTGGAGCAAGGGCAAGAAAGGCATGACCGCGTCGCCGGAAGGTGTCGCCAAGTACCTGGCCGAAGAGAGCAAGTCGCTGTAATTGCTTGTTTTGCAAAGAAAAAGCCGCCTCCGGGCGGCTTTTTCTTTGGCGCCGGATACGCCGTTCTGGAAGTTTGATTGCAATCAAACATGCAAACGATAATGCTTCGCAACTAAATACGCGTTTTGCTAAGATGCCGGCCGTTTTCAGACCCCTCTGGTTGTGGACGACCCTGCCGATGAACGCCCTGTTTTCCCGTCATGCCCTGAGTTCTGCCTTGCTGCTCGCCCTGGCCCAAGCCGCCAGCGCCAACACCGTCAACGCTGTCGACACCAACAGCCCTGAAGGCGCCGATGAGCGTGACTCGGTGCCGACCATCGAAGTGATCGGCAGCAGCGAACAAAAAGCCCGCATCGGTGGTGCCGCCACCGTGATCAGTGACGACCAGATCCAGGAAGCGCGCGCATTCAACGTCAATGAAGTGCTGCGTCTGGTGCCGGGCCTGTTCCCGCGTGAAGAAGAAGGTTTTGGTCTGCGGCCGAACATCGGCATTCGCGGATTGAACCCGACGCGCTCCACCAAGGTGCTGCTGCTCGAAGACGGGCTGCCGCTGTCGTACAGCCCGTACGGTGACAACGCTAGCTACTACCACCCGGCCATCGAGCGCTTCAGTGGCCTCGAAGTGCTGAAAGGTTCGGCGCAGATTGGTTTTGGTCCGCACACCGTCGGCGGTGTGGTGAACTACCTGACGCCAAATCCGCCGACCGAGCTGGCCGGCAAACTGCGGTTGGCCGCCGGTACCGATGGTTACCAGCAGCAGTACGGCGAAATTGGCAACACGTTTGGTGAAGCCGGTTACGAAACTGGTGTGCTGTTCCAGTTGGTGCGCAAGCAAGCCGAAGGCGCGCGCGACCACATGGAATTCGAGGTCATGGATTACAACCTCAAGCTGGTGCAACAGCTAGGCGCCGATCACGCGCTGACGTTCAAAGCCTCGCGCTACGACGAAGATTCCGATGTGCCGTATTCCGGTCTGACGTTGGCCGAATACGAAGCCGACCCGCGCTACAACCCGTTCATCAATGACAATTTCCAGACCGAGCGCGAAGGCCTGTCGCTGGTGCACAGCTGGCAGCTCGCTGCCAACGCCGAGCTCGATACCGCGATCTACAAGACCGAATTCCACCGCGACTGGTGGCGGCAATCAAGCAACTCGGGCCAGCGCCCGAATGACAGCTCGGATCCGCTCTGCGGCGGCATGGCCAACTTGAACACCACCTGTGGTAACGAAGGGCGCTTGCGCGATTACTATGTGTTTGGTGTCGAGCCACGGTTGAAGCTGAACCACGCGTTCGGTGAATTGCGCGCCGGCCTGCGTTATCAGGAAGAGCAGCAGGATCGTTTGCAGATCAACGCCGACACCCCGGACGGCCGCACGCCGGGCAGCAGCGTCAACGGCGGTCTGCGTGAAGACAACGAGCGTGATACCGAGGCGGTGGCCTGGTTTGTCGAAAACACCTTTGTCATCGGCGAATGGACCGTGACACCGGGCGTGCGCCACGAAGACATCGACTATGACCGGACCAACCATCTCAACGGCGCCACCGGTGCTACCTCGGTCAGCGAAACCCTGGCGGGTCTCGGCACCACCTGGCAGCTTGGCAAACACACGGTGTTGTTCGCCGGCGTGCACGAAGGCTTCAGCCCGCCGCGCGTTGAGGACGTCATCAGCAACAGCGATGGCGCCAGCGTCGAGCTTGATGCCGAAAAAAGCCTGAATACCGAGCTCGGCGTCCGGCACGGCAACGGCGATGGCTGGAAAGTGGAAGCGGCGTTGTTCCGACTCGATTTCGACAATCAAATCGTTCCGGCCAGTGTTGCCGGGGGCGTCGGCGCGACGTTGACCTCGGCCGGTGAAACGCTGCACCAAGGAGCCGAACTGCTGCTCGCTTACGATCACGATGTGTCGTTCCAGCGCGGCAACGTCAATCCGTTTATGCGCCTCGCCTGGACCTGGGTCAACGACGCCGAGTTCCGCGGTACCCGCACCTCGTCGGTCAGTGCTGGTGTCGATGTCAGCGGTAACCGCTTGCCGTATGCGCCGGAACACACGCTGTCGCTGATCGGTGGTATCGAGACCGGCAACGGCTTCCATGGCCAGCTGGAGCTGGTGTTTGTCGACGAGATGTATACCGACGATCTGAACACCGAAGCCGTGACGGCCAATGGCCAACGCGGTCTGATGGATGACTACACCATCTATAACCTCAGCCTGAATTACACGCTGCCAAACAGCGAGTGGACGGTGTTTGTCGCCGGCAAGAACCTGACGGATGAGCTGTATGTGGTCGACATGAGTCGCGGCCTCATCCCCGGCATGCCGCGCACCTGGCAAGCCGGTGTTGAGTGGCAGTTCTGAGTCGTCTCACCACCCAAAAAAAGGCCGCATTGCGGCCTTTTTTGTTGCAGCTGTTCTTGCCAAAAAGTTCGAGAAACGTCTGCGAGGGACGCACGCCGTGCCTGACGGACATCAGTGCGACGGGATCTGCCATTTGCGCCGTAACTCGGCCAGCAGTTCCTGATTGCGCTGCAAAAACTGATCAAACTGCGCGATGACGGCTGCATGGCGCAAGCTCGATAAATGGTAGTGCGAGCGGGTGTGCGGCAAGGCTGGGTCGAAAACCAGCGCACCCGGCAGCTTCATTTGCCGGCTCAGGTAACGCTCGGCCACCACCACATTGAAATAGCTGCCATCAATGCGCTGGTACAGACTGGCTTGAATCAATGCTTCGAGCGTGCCGATCTCGAGCAGTCGCATTTTCCCGGCGGCGATGGCATCCAGATAATCAAAGGCAGTGAAGCCCTGCACGGTGCCGAGCGTTCGCAGCCGTTCGCTGCCGGCACCTTTGCGCGCCGGCAGCACCAGCACGCCATCAATGAAGGGCATCACGGGCGCGCTGTAGTAAACCGTTTTGCCGGCTTTGTCTTTGCCGGCCCAATCGGGATTGTCCGGAAATTTGAAATCCAGATTGCCGGCGAGGAATTCGACATAGAGTCGTTTGATCGGCAACGCGCGGTAGTCGAACTGATGGCCGCTGTCACGGCTGAACGCGTCGAGCACATCGCGCGCCATACCACCGTATTGGCCGTTGTGATGATCGTAGTAAGGCAGATAGCGGAGTTCTTCAACGCCCACGACAAAGCGGTCGGCATGCACCGGAACAGACAAAAACAGCAGTACAACGAGCCACCTGCGCATGGGGAACCCGCAGTGAAACCGGCATGATGAGTGACATCAGGTATAGCTGACGGTGGCGTTTCCGCCAGTGGGTGGTATGCCGAATCTGCTATCTCTGACGTTCGTGCGGAGTCTGCACGGCATGCCGTCAGAACATCATTCCAGTAACCAAGGCTGCGCGAAAGAAAGGGGTAAAACGTCCGGCCCAACAAAAACGCCACGCAGTGGCGTGGCGTTTTTGTTTCAGTGCGAAGCCGCCGGTCAGTGCCGCAATGGGTACTGCGGCCGCGGCGCCGGATCACGATAAATCGGATCCATTTTGGGCACCAGTTTTTGCAGCACTTCCTGCCGCTTGCCCGGTGCCGGGTGCGTGCTGAGCCAATCAAATTCGCCGGCGCCACTGACCTCGGCCATTTTCTGCCACAGCGTCACCGCGGCGCGCGGATCGTAACCGGCCATGGCGGCGAGCTTGATGCCAATCTCGTCGGACTCGGTTTCGGCGGTGCGACTGTTGGGCAATTGCACGGCGACGGCGGCGGCCATGGCGCCGGCCGATACGGCCAGCGGATTGTCGCGCTGGGCAACGCCGAGCAGCGCAATGCCGGTGCTGGTGGCCATTGCCACCGACATTTTTTCCGCGGTGTGATTGGACAGCGCGTGCGCGATCTCGTGGCCCATGACCTGGGCGATTTCGTCATCGCTGGCGTTGAGTTTATGGATCAGACCGCTGTAAATCGCCATGCGGCCACCGGCCATGCAGAATGCGTTGACGGTTTCGTCATCGGCAATGACTTTGACGCTCCATTCCCAGTCGGCAGTTTCCGGCCGGAATTTGATGGCCTGCGCGACCAGCTTGCCGGTGATGGTTTCCACCCGGCGCACCATCGCTTTGTCCTGGCTCAGCTTGCCGTTTTGATCGAGCTGCGACATCTCGGCGACGTAGGCTTCTTTCGAGTCCCGAATCGCCTGTTCTTCCGATACCAGCATCAGCTGCCGGCGACCGGTTACCGGGTTGACCGCACAGGCGGTGGTCAGCAGGGCAAACAACAACACCACGAGCACGCGCATC
>CAMLKQ010000026.1 GCA_946480585.1 uncultured Kangiella sp. | reverse complement strand
TGTTCAACATCACCACGTTTACCGCCAAGGCCAACACCGAGAAAGCCATTGATCTGGCGCTCAGCACCTATCAACGGATTTGGACGCAAGGCATTGACGAGGCCACGTTGACCTCGGCCAAAGCCTATGTCAAAGGCCTGTATCCGCCGAAGTTCGAAACCGCTGCCGATCTGGCCGACGCGCTCGCCATGCTGCATCAATATGGCATGAGCAAGGCCGAGTTCGACCAGTATCTCGCCGATGTCGAAGCACTGACGCTGGATCGCGCCAACGCCCTCGCCCGCCAGCATCTGCCGAAAGACAAGCTGCAGTTTGTGCTGATTGGCAACGCTGCTGAAATCGGCGCGGTCGCGGCCAAGTACGGCAAGGTCAGCCGGCTCGACATCCAGCAGGACCGCTTTCAACTCTGAGTGCTGCTCGGCGCAGTCAGCTCCGCTGGCGAGCAGTTGCGTGGAGCGAAACCGCCGAGTCATCAACAACGGCCGGTTGCGAATTCGCAACCGGCCGTTATGCTGTCTGGGTACCGTCACGCTGCCACCGGACAGGCTCACCTGACATGACCCTCGCCATACACTGGCGCTTCGGCGCATGAACCCCGCAGGTCAACACTCCCGCTTGCAACGCTTTGGGCTGGGCAGTGTCTTGCTGGTCATTTTGCTGCTGCTGTCGCTGGCGCCATTCAGCACCGTATTGCAGCGGTTGGATTTCCTCTGGCTGGACGCGTTGACCCGCTTGCGCGCCCAGCAGCAATCGCCCGATCCGGAACTGATCGTCATCGATATCGATGACTACAGTCTGACCGCCATGGCAGAACAGATCGGTGCCTGGCCATGGCCGCGGGCGACCCACGCGGGTCTCATTGAATGGCTCAATGAGCAAGGCGCACGCGCCATTGTCTTCGATATCTGGTTCAGCGAGCCAGACAAGTTCCGGCCGGAAATGGATCAGTATTTTGCCGAGGTGCTGGCCACGCACGACAACGTCTACTTGCCGACCTTGCTGCAGAACAGCCTGACGCCGGAGCGTGATCGACTGCTCAGCAGCTACCCGCCGCTCGACGCGATTGTGCGCACGGAAACGGCCGATGCCGACGCGCGCGCGCAACTGATTTTGCCGACCATTGCCACTCCGGAACATTGGCGACTTGGTTTGATCAATTTCAGCCCGGATGGCGACGGCGTCGCGCGCCATTACGACATTTATCAGGAACTGTCGGGCTGGCAGCTGTTTTCGCTGCCGGCGGTGGTGGCACGAGATCTGGGCTATGCGCTGCCCGCTGGCAACCGGTTGCGACTCGATTGGCGTGGCGGTCGCCCGCCCTACCCGACTCATGCTTATGTCGATGTATTTGCCAAGGTCATGAATGGCGAGGCCGATGCCCGCTTTCGCGACAAGGTGGTGTTCATTGGTTCAACCGCTTCCGGCAATCACGATCTGCGACCGACCGCATTGAGCGCGCAATTTCCGGCGCTGTATATGCTGGTAAACGCAGTCGACAACATCAAACACGGTCAGGCGCTGCATTACCAACCGTGGTGGCAGCTCGTGTATGGCGCGGTATTGCTACTCTGGCTGTACTGGCGCAGCAGTAGCAAGGCCGCATTCTCCAGCACCGTGCTGCAAACGGTAGCCGTCGCCGCGCTACTGGTCGCGGCCAGTTTTGCCGCCATTCGGCTCGGCGTGCTGGTGGCGGTGGTGACTCCCTTGCTCGGCTTGCTGCTGTTGCTGGCCGCTGCCGGTTTGCTGCGTTACCTTCGTGAACGCGATGCCCGCGCCGAAGCGCTCGATCTTTTCGGCCGCTTTCTTGACCCGAACGTGGTCGAGCAACTCGCCCGCGATGGCCTGACCGACCAAAGCCTGGCCGCGCGCGATTGCGAGATCACCGTGCTGTTTTCCGACATTCGCGGCTTCACGACGCTGTCGGAGCAACACCCGGCGCCCGTCATCATGGCGTTGCTCAATGACTATTTCAGTCAGCAAGTGGCGCGCATCTTTCAGCACCACGGCACACTCGACAAATTCATCGGCGACGCCATCATGGCGTTTTGGGGCGCGCCACTCGATGACCCGCAACACGCAAGGCACGCGGTTGCCGCTGCACTTGATATGTGCGAAGAACTGGAACGGTTTGTCGCGGCAAAAGGCTTGCAGGGCTTTGATATCGGCATCGGCATTCATACCGGCCCGGCGGTGGTGGGCATGCTCGGCTCCGCGCAACGTTACGAGTACACCGCGATCGGCGATACCGTAAACCTCGCCAGCCGCATGGAAGGCCTCACCAAGGGCATTGCCCGTGTGCTGGTGTCGGAAGCCACCCGGCAAGCCTGTCTGGCGCAAGCCGACGGCAATGCCAGCGAAGCTTTTGACTTCATTCCACGTGGCGAATATAAGGTGAAAGGCCGGAATGAACCGGTGACGGTTTATGAGCCAAGGAGAAAACCCTGATGATCAGGAGATGGCGTTTGACAGCTGTCGCCGCAGTGCTCGGCGTCAGCAGCGTCGCCATGGCGGCGCAGCAAGCAGAGACCGTGACCGCAACCGAATTGAAAAGCAAACCGGACGCCAAAGCCGGCGTTGTCGTCAAACTGGGCAAAGGCAGCGAGCTGTTAGTCCATGAACGGCAAGGGGGCTGGTATGCCGCCGAGCACAGCAGCGGCAAAGGCTGGATTCGTTTGTTGCATGTCCGCCTGGCCGGCAGCGCCAACATCGAAGGCAAAGGCAATGCTGGCGCACTGATGACGCTCGGCAGCATCAGCCGCACCGATACCACGGTCGCCACCGGTATTCGCGGCCTCACCGCCGAAGAACTCGCCAAAGCCAAAGAAAATCCGCAGGAGTTGGCCAAGCTGGCGCAATTCAATGCCAGCGAACAGGATGCCCGGGTCTTTGCCCGGGCCGGTGGCGTCAGCAGCCGCAACGACGTGGAGGACTGAAATCATGTCAAACACATCGACACGTCTGCACTGGCAAGTTGCACTTGCCTCCGCCTTGCTGGTGATGCTCGCAGGTTGCAACACGCTCAAAGGATTGCAGGTTGGCGACGTCAAACTCGACCCGTTTGTCTCCGCCGCAGAAAAACTGGGCCAGTCGGGCGAGATGAGCGAAGCCGACGAAGTCAGTCTCGGTGGTCACATGGCGGCAACGCTGGTCGGCGCCGTGCCACTGGACCGTGATGTCGCGCTGCAAAAATACGTCAATCAAATCGGTCGCTGGGTCAGCCTGCACAGCAGCCGGCCGGCGCTGCAGTGGCGCTTCGGCGTGCTGGCCGACGACACGGTCAACGCGTTTGCCGCGCCCGGCGGTTATGTCTTCGTCACCCGCGGCCTGTTGCAGACACTGGAAAGCGAAGCCGAGCTTGCCGGCGTACTGGCCCATGAAATTGTTCATGTGACTGCCAAGCATCACTTGCAGGCAGTTCAGCAGAACAACCGGCTCGGTGCCGCCACCGATGTGCTCGGCTATCTGGGTGATCGCGAGATCAACAAACGCGGTGGTCAGTACGCTGGCGCCAAACGCGATGTGGCAGATCGCCTGCTTGGCGCAACCAAAGAGTTGTATGCTCGCGGCCTCGACAAGGGCGACGAATTTCAGGCCGACCGTGAAGGACTGAATTTGATGGCGCGCGCCGGCTACGACCCCTATGCCCTGCTTGCCGTGCTGCAAAAACTGGAAGCGCGTACCGGCACCGATTCGGCGCTGGCCTTGCTGCTGCAAACCCACCCGAAACCGGCCGATCGCTTGAGCGCCTTGGCCACCGCCAAGGTGTTGAACGAGCGCGGCCCGTTCGCCAGCAATGGCGAGCGCTATCGCCAGCAGTTCAGCCGCTGACGCGTTCGCCGTAAAAAGGCGTGGCAGCTGCTGGACGCCGCAGCTGCCGGCCGTGCAACGGCCAACAAGGCAGACTGAAATTGGGCCAAACGGCCGCTACCGCATCGCGGCGCTCGTAGCGTTTGCGGCTCAGCTCACCACCCGCAATTCATAGCCACCAAATTTGCGCAAGTTGATGACCCCGGTATCGAATATCAGATACTGGCCTTTGATGCCCTGCAGCACACCGCCGACTTCCGGCGTCTTGTCGAAATCCAGTGAACTGACTTTGACCGGATACTGCTGCACCGGGTATTTAATGGTCACCACAGGCTTGTCGAGCGTCGCGACCGCATCGGCACCAAAGCGTTGCCGCAGCGAATCCAAACCGGCTTGCACCTTGCTCAACAACTCATCGCGGCACGCAGGCAAATCGAGCGCCGCGGCGTCGCCTTTTAGCATCGCCCGCCAATCGGTCTTGTCCGCAACAAAATCCTTGAAGATCACCTCGGCCAAACCCGACTGATAACGCGACTGCACGGCCAATATCGGCAAAGCCTGCGTGGCACCTTGATCCATCCAGCGGGTCGGGATCTGGCTGTGCCGGGTGATGCCGACTTTCAAGCCGGAAGAGTTCGCGAGATACACCACGTGCGGGATCATGCAGTTGGCCATGCCCCATTCCGGTTCCCGGCAGGTGCCGGCGGCGAAATGACATAGCTCGGGTTTGACGATGCAGCTGTCGCATTGCGCCAGCCGGGTGAAGCAGGGATAGCAATACCCCTGATTGAAGCTTTTTTTGGTGGCACGGCCGCAGGCCACACACTGGATGCGGCCGGTATGGATCAGCGACACGCGCTGGCCCAGCAACTCATTCAGCGGCAACAGGAAATCCCCGAGCGGCAACGCGTATTGCACCGGCGCCGCCAGCGTCGTGCGCATCTTTTCAATCGTACCAAGGTATTCCGGCATGGAGGTTTCCGGGGCTGTCATCGTGAAGTAAACAGAGAGGCCGGCATTGTAAGCCAGGCCAGCAACGGCCGACATCTGCGAAATCTGCCGTAGTGGCAGCGTTCACCTGACCAGCGGATATTTACCCGGCTGGTCGGCTTTGCTACCGTCGACTGAACAAAGGATGTGCAACATCGTGCCTTGTCAGGCAACGGAATCATGATGTGCTGTAGGAGTAGCAGCCATGTCACCACAGGATTCAAGATTTTCACTGCGCCTTGCCGTCGCGGCTGGCTTGCTGGGCTGGCAGATGAACGCGGCGGCAGCGGATGCCGATCCGGATACCAGCTTTTCCGGCGACGGTCTGTATGTGCATGCGCAGGGCGCATTCGGCAACCAGGTCATTGTTCTCAATGGCATGACGGTCGATGCCGAGGGTCGCATCCTGGTGGTCGGCGAAGCAGCCACCGACAGTTCGGGCACGAACTACACGAGTTTCATCGCGCGATTCCTGGCGAACGGCACCCCGGATCCGGATTTCGGCGAGAACGGCAGTATCGTCGAGAACGTCGACACCAATCTGCGCGATGTCGCCTCCGAGGTGCTGGTGCAGAATGACGGCAAGATCGTCATGGCCGGCCAGACGACTCCGGGCAACAGCGGCCAAACCGGCAATTTCTACGTTGTGCGTTATCTGGAGAATGGCGATCTTGATGCGTCATTCGCCAGTGGCGGCGGCATCGTCATCAATTACACCAATGCCAATGAAGCGCTGCTCGGCATGGCGCTGCGAGCCGATGGTCGCATCGTGCTGGCCGGCAGCACCAATTCCGATGGCGCGGTCAACAGCATCTTCGTACAGCTGACTGCCAATGGCGCACTGGATCCCAGTTTTGGTGGCGGCGATGGCCTGATTGTCCACGCCCTCAATACCACTGATACCGATCTGCCAAGCGGGATCGACCTCACCGCTGACGGCAAGATTGTGTTCACCGGTAACCACGGCTCCAGCACCGCGACCAACACCTTGGTCGGCAGGCTGAATGCGGATGGCTCGCTCGACACGACCTTTGCCGCCGGCATTGGTTACAAGGTCATCACCACGCTGAACAGCAACCTGCGGGATTTTGGTGATGAAGTGGTGGTGTTGCCCGATGGCAGCATGGTCGTTGCCGTGACCGTGGATACCAGCGTCAGCAACCGCGCTTCGCTCGGTGCACTGAAACTAAGCAGTAATGGCACAATCGACAGCGAGTTTGGCGACAACGGAGTTCGCTTGATTGCGCCTGACACCGGCACCGACATCAGCATCTTCAATGCCAGCGAGATTTTGCGTGATCCGAGCGACCGGCTGTTGCTGATTGGCGCGCAGGCGCAGATGAGTGACGAGCAACCCGGCGGCTTCCTGTCCCAATCCACCAAGGCGGTGATTGCCCGGCTCACTGCCGATGGTGAGCTTGATAACAGTTTCGACGGCGATGACGGCATCACCCGCCAAACCCTGACAGCCGTTTCGGTTTACCCGCGTGTAAGCACCTTGCAGGGCGACGGCAAGCTGTTGATTGCCGGGCGTGCACGGGCACCGATTACCGGTGGCGATTACAGCAGCATGATGCTGGCCCGCTTTGCCGGTGACACCGCAGCGATTGATGTCACACCGGAGCCGTTTGATCTGGGTAGTGTCAGCGACGTGGAACTCAGCAGCGTCCAGCAATCCAGTCTCGTCACCATCACCGGGCTTAGCGACGGCGTTCAAGTGCCGCTGCGCATCAGCAACGGCGAATACCAACTGGACAGTGGCAGTTACACCAGCACCTCGGCATGGGTTAGCAACGGCGCCCAAATCCGGGTTCGCCATACCGCGTCCGCATTGGGTTCCAGCACGACCGAAACCGTGCTGAGCGTCGGAGGTTTGAGCGTGCCGTTCAACGGCGGCAACCTGCAGGGCGATGTCGTATCGGCCAGCTTCACCAGTACCACTCGGAACGTCGACACCACGCCGGCTGCGTTCAGCTTCACCAGCGTCAGTGACACGGCACTCGACAGCTGGGTGATCTCGAACACCATCACGGTTTCAGAGATCAGCTACGCGACACCGATCTCGATCAGCAATGGCGAATATTCCATTGACTGCGGCACCAGCTTCACCAGCAATGCCGGAACGGTGGAAGACGGCGATACCGTCTGTGTCCGTCAGCGCACGGCCAGCACCACCAGCACCAGCAAAACTACGACGCTGACCATCGGTACCGTCAGCGCCGACTTTGTCACCACAACGACGTCATCGGTCGACACCTCGCCGGACGATTTCAGCTTTACCGCCCAAACCAACGTGGCACGAGTGGCCACCATCACGTCGAATACGATCACCGTTACCGGCATCAACGCACCGACGCCGATCAGTGTCAGCGGTAGTGGCGGTTATTCCATCGGCTGCACTGAAACGACTGTCAACACGGCCGGCACCATCAGCGCCGGTGACACCGTTTGTCTGCGCCATCTGGCTTCCTCCAATTATGCAAGCCAGGTCAGCACGACGCTAACCATCGGCGGCAAAACCGCGACGTTTACCAGTACCACCGTCAGCGCCAACGTATCGGATGACAGCGATAGTGGCGGCGGTGGCGGCAGTGTTGGACTGATGCTGCTGGCGGTGCTGGCAATGACCGGGTTGCTGCGTCAGCGCATGACGAAACGCATGGCTGCAGGGCCTCTTCGTGAGCAGGCGTAAACCGCTGTCACTCGTGTTGTCACTGTGCTTGCTAAACCACAGTGCGTTCGCGGCCGACATCTTGCCGTTCAGCACCGATGGTTGCAGCGCCTTTCCGGATGGGCATGCTGAAGACGACACGCTGTGGCGTGATTGCTGTATCGCGCATGATCTCGCCTATTGGGCTGGCGGCAGCTATGCCGACCGGCAAGCCGCGGACGAAGCGCTGGCGCTGTGCGTCGCCGACGTGGGTGAGCCGGAAATTGCCAAGCTGATGCTGGCCGGCGTTCGGGTTGGCGGTTCGCCGTTTTTTCCGACCAGCTACCGCTGGGGTTATGGCTGGCCTTACGTGCGCGGTTATGCGCCGCTCAGCGAAACGGAAAAGCAGCAGATCATGGACGCGATCGATCGGGCTACGCCGGACGCTTTTGTACCGAAGACGCCGACGCTGTACTGGCAATGGGTGCCGTGGCAGACGGAAAACGAGTGAGCGGGTCGCAACATCGCGCAAGCACGCGGCAGCAGCCGGGGCAATAAAGACGCGAATATCAAAGCATCAAGCAGGCAAAAGAAAAAGGGCGGAAATTCCGCCCTTTTTCTTTGCAAGCTCGTGAGCGTCGTCACGGCCATCAAATCACAGCCGCCAGTTCAGCACCCTGCCGTATCGCGCGCTTGGCATCGAGCTCGGAGGCGACATCGGCACCACCGATGACATGCACGGTGATACCGCGGGCGCGCAACGGCTCCAGCAACTCGCGCTGCGACAATTGGCCGGTGCAGTTGATCACATGATCGACTTCCAGGCAACGCAGCGGCCCCTGTTCGCCTTCGCGCACCCACAAGCCCTGATCGTCGATGCGTTCGTAATTGACACCGGACAGCATCTGCACCTGATTCATTTTCAGGCTGGCGCGGTGGATCCAGCCGGTGGTTTTGCCAAGGCCGGCGCCCGGCTTGCTCGCCTTGCGCTGGCACATGATCACCTGCCGAGCCGGTTTCAGCGGCTCCGGTTTCGGCAACACCGCACCGCGATGCTGGTAACCGGCATCGACGCCCCACTCTTTCAGGAAGTGTTCGGTGTCCGGTGATTGCCCAGCTTTAGCGACCAAGTATTCCGCCATATCAAAACCGATACCGCCGGCGCCGATGATGGCCACTTTCTGGCCGACTGGTTTCTTGTGCAGCAGCACATCCGGGTAGCTCAGCACTTTCGGGTGATCGATGCCCGGAATATCCGGTTTGCGTGGCACCACACCGGTGGCCAGCACCACTTCATCAAAACCGTTGGCGATCAATTGTTCGGCGCTGGCGCGCTGACCGAGGCAGACCGAAACGCCGGTCAGCTCCAGCCGGCGTTTGAAATAGCGCAGCGTCTCGTAGAACTCTTCCTTGCCCGGCACCTGCTTGGCGATATTGAGCTGGCCGCCGAGTTCCTGCGCCGCTTCAATCAGCGTGACATCGTGACCACGCTCGGCCGCATAAGTGGCGAAGCTCATGCCGGCAGCACCACCGCCGACCACGGCGATTTTTTTCTTGCGTTGCGCCGTGGCGAAATTCAGTTCGGTTTCATAGGCCGCACGCGGATTGACCAGACAGGTCGCACGCTTGTGTGAAAATACGTGATCGAGACAGGCCTGGTTGCAACCGATGCAGGTGTTGATTTCATCGGCCTTGTTCATGCTGGCCTTGCGGACAAAATCGGCATCGGCCAGCAGCGGCCGCGCCATCGACACCATGTCGGCATCGCCACGACTCAGAATGTCTTCCGCTACCTCCGGCGTGTTGATCCGGTTGGTGGTCACGAGCGGAATGTTGACTTCACCCTTCAGCTTTTTGGTCACCCAGGTGAACGCACCGCGCGGCACCATAGTGGCGATGGTCGGCACCCGTGCTTCGTGCCAGCCGATGCCGGTGTTGATGATGGTCGCGCCGGCTTTTTCAATCGCTTTGGCAAGCTGCACGACTTCGTCCCAGCTCTGGCCATCCGGAACCAGATCGAGCATCGACAAGCGATAAATGATGATGAAGTTCGGGCCAACTTTTTCGCGCATCCGACGGACAATCTCGACCGGGAATCGCATCCGGTTTTCGTACGAACCGCCCCACTCATCCGTGCGTTTATTGGTGCGCGAACAGAGGAACTGGTTGATGAGATAGCCTTCCGAGCCCATGACCTCGACGCCGTCATAACCGGCGCGCTGCGCCAGCACGGCGCAGTTGACATAGTCCTTGATGGTTTTCTCGACGCCACGACGCGACAGTGCCCACGGCTTGAACGGCGTGATCGGCGATTGAATCTTGCTTGGTGCGACTTGCAGCGGGTGATAACTGTAACGACCGCCATGCAGGATCTGCAGCGCGATGCGGCCACCAGCCTTGTGCACGGCCTCGGTGACGATACGGTGCTTGCCGACCTGCCAGGGCCAGCTGAGCTGGGCGCCGAACGGGGCTAAACGACCGGCCAGATTCGGCGCGATACCACCGGTGACGATCAGGCTGATCCCACCCCGCGCCCGCTCGGCATAGAACGCGGCCATTTTCTCGAAGCCGCCCTTCTCTTCTTCCAGACCGGTATGCATCGAACCCATCAGAACGCGGTTCGGCAACGTACAAAAGCCAAGATTCAGTGGTGCCAGCAGGTGGGGGTAAGCAGCAGTCATGACTCGTCGGACCATTTGAAAGGTTCCGGCAAGTGTAGGGAGCGCGGGCGCGACCGGCAAGCTCTGCCGGCCATTCCGGACGCAATAGCTGCTTACAAATGGCAGACCTCCTGATACAGGGAGAAACCCAAACTGGTTCAGGTACTTAGCAGCCAGACCTGAGCCATCGAGCGAGCCTTTGACGGCACGCTCTGGTCGGTCCGGGGCTGACTCCTTACACTTGGCGCCCCTGCCTGTGGCCATGACGGCCCGGCCGGTCTGTATCGTTCAACCCTCGAGAGTGTCATGGAAAAGAAGCGTCGTAGCTTTCCGGTTCGTGCCCTGAGTGCAAGCTGGCGGTTCATCAACAATGCCCGCCGCGCGTTCATGAATCTGTTGTTCGTACTGTTCGTGGTATTGGTCCTGTCGGCGGTGTTTAGCGACAAAGGTCCGCAAGTGGAAAGCGGTAGTGCCTTGGTCCTGAAACCGGCCGGTTTCATTGTCGAGCAAGCGGAAAACCCGAGTCCGTTCGAAGCCATCATGGGCGATCTGTCGAACGACCGGCCGCCGCAAACCGAACTGCGCGATCTGCTGACCGCCATCCGCGAAGCAACCAAGGATGAGCGCATCAAGCTGATGGTCATCGACACCAGCGAAATGATGGGTGCCGG
Organism: uncultured Kangiella sp.; assembly: GCA_946480585.1. The sequence continues at coordinate 3,014 of CAMLKQ010000026.1, read as the reverse complement.
CCCGTCCAAACTGATCGAATTGCGTGATGCCATCGCCGGCTTCAAACAGGCTGGCAAGAAAGTGCTGTCGCGCGGCGATTGGTACAGCCAGGCCGGCTACTACCTCGCGGCGCAAGCAGACGAGGTTTACCTCGACAGCTACGGCGCCATCGACATCGACGGCTTCAATCACACCCGCACCTTCTTCAAAGGTGCGCTCGAGCGTTTCGGCGTCAAGATGCACGTGTTCAAGGTCGGCACCTACAAGTCGGCGGTTGAACCGTATATTCGCGATGACATGTCGGCCGAGGCGAAAGCCAATGCCGAGCAGTGGCTGAACGTGCTGTGGAACGGCTACAAGACTGACGTTGCCACCGCCCGCAAGCTGCAACCGGAACAGATCCAGCAATACGCCGACAACATGAGCAGCCTGCTGCAAGCGGAGCAAGGTGATCTCGCCAAAGTGGCGCAAACCGCCGGCCTCATCAACGGCTTCAAAACCCGGATCGAGTGGGAAGACTATCTGCGCGAACTGGTTGGCGAAAACAAGGAAGGCGAAACCTTCAAACAGGTCGATGCCGTGGCCTACGCTTCGCTGTTCGACCGGCCGAAATTGCCGGGTGAAAGCAGCGTCGGTGTCATCGTCGCGCAAGGCGAAATCGTTGATGGCGAAGCTCCGGTCGGCATGAGCGGCGGCGACAGCATTGCCCAGCTGATTCGCGATGCCCGCGAAGACGAATCGATCAAAGCGGTGGTCCTGCGCGTCGACAGCCCCGGCGGCTCGGCGTTTGCCTCGGAAGTGATCCGCCGTGAGCTGGAAGCGACCCAGAAGGCCGGCAAGCCGGTTGTGGTCAGCATGAGTTCGGTTGCCGCTTCCGGTGGTTACTGGATCAGCGCCACCGCCGATGAAATTGTCGCCAGTCCGTGGACCATCACCGGTTCAATCGGCATCTTCGGCATGTTCCCGACCGTCGAAGCGCTCGCCAACGAATACGGCGTGCACCGCGATGGCGTCGGCACCACCAAACTGGCCGGTGCGTTTGATTTGGCGCGGCCGCTGAACCCGGAACTCGGTGCCATCATCCAGCAGGCGATAAACCACGGTTATGAGCGCTTCCTTGGCCTTGTTGCCAACGGCCGCAAGAAAACCCGTGACGAAGTCGATGCGATTGCCCAAGGCCGCGTCTGGGCTGGCAGCGATGCGCTCGGCCATGGTCTGGTCGACAAACTGGGCACACTCGATGACGCGGTGAAATCAGCCGCCGAACGCGCCAAGCTCGGCGACAAATACACCGTGCGCTATGTCGAAAAGCCGCTGACCCCGATGCAGGCCTTTGTCAAAGGCTTCACCGCCCACGCGGTGGCTGTCATGCCGGAAAGCTGGCTGCCGGCATCGCAGCACAAGCTGCCAAGTCCGCTGCTGATGCAAGCCAAACTTGCCGCCAAGCAGGCCAAGGATCTGCTCGACATGAACGATCCGAACCATGCCTATGCGCACTGCCTGTGTGAAGTGCAATAAGCCGCTCTGATCGACCCCGTTACCGCGCTTCAAGGCCGGTAGCGGGCCAAACAAAAACGGCAGCCACTGGCTGCCGTTTTTGTTTTAAGTCTCGCGACGATAATCAGTCATTCGAGAACCGGCGGCTGCGACGCGGCGGCGCGCTGTCCGAACGCTCACCGCTGCGAACCGACAAACGCTCGCCTTGCGCAAAGCGCGACGGTGCACCATCGTGACGGGCCGGACGATCGGCACGATCACTGCGGGCCGGACGGGCGCTGTCAGCGAAACGATCGCTGCGCGGAGCCGGCCGGTCACTGCGATCAAACCGGCTAGGGCCACGGCTGTCACGGCTCGGTGCGGCATCACGGCTGAACCGGTCCGAACGCGGCCGATCTTCGCGCTTGAAGCTGTGTGCAGTCAGTTCGGTGTATTCGCTACGCTCATGACGCGGAGCGTAGTTGCCGCGATTGTCATTCGACCGATCGCCACCGCGGTTATCAAACGAACGCTCGCCACGCGGACGGTCGTTGCTGAAGCGGTCGCCTTGCGGCCGGTCACCGTACGGACGGTCGCTACGTGGACGATCACCAAAGCGGCTTTCCGACGGGCCACGATCGCTGAACCGACGCTCGGTGCGGTCACGGGCGAAGCGATCATCGCTGCCGAAATCTTCCCGGCTCGGGCCACGCGAACCGTGTGAACGACCACCACCGAAGCTGCGACCACCGCGATCACCACCACGCGGGCCACCGCGACCAGTGCCGCCGCTGCGACCACCGCCACGCGACGGCCGACCGCTGCGCGGCTCCAAACCTTCAATGACGATCTCTTCCAGCTTGGTGCCGAGCATCTGCTCGATGCGGAACAGCTTGTGCCATTCGCGCGGGCTGACCAGCGTTACTGCTTCGCCGGTGGCGCCGCCACGACCGGTACGGCCGATACGGTGCACGTAATCTTCCGAAACCATCGGCAGATCAAAGTTGATGACGTGGGTGACGCCTTTGACGTCGAGACCACGGGCAGCGACATCGGTCGCGACCAACACTTTCAAACGACCTTCGTGCATTTTTTCCAGCACGCGACGACGGAAGCCCTGCTTCATGTCGCCGTGCAACGCATCGGCGCTGATGCCCTGCGCTTTCAGCGTTTCGGCCAGTTCTTCGGTGCCATTCTTGGTGGCAACGAAAACCACGGCCTGCTGCATTTCCTTGCGCTCGAGCAGCGAAGTCAGCAGCGAATTCTTGTGACCAAAATCGTCAGCGGCCAGTACCGATTGGGTAATCGATTCGTGCTTTTCGCGGACGCTGGCGGTCTGGATGCGGACCGGCTCGTTCAGCAGTTTGCGGGCGACGCGCTCGACTTCGCCTTCCAGCGTTGCCGAGAACAGCAGCGTTTGGCGATCGGCCGGCATTTTGCTGGCGATCATTTCGACGTCATCGACAAAACCCATGTCCAGCATGCGGTCGGCTTCGTCGAGAATCAGCAATTCAATGCGCGAGAAATCGATACGGCCTTTGTCCATGTGATCCATCAG